>JBPCRR010000174.1:0-9163 GCA_050996645.1 Acidimicrobiales bacterium
GCGGCGTCGGGTGCGGCCAGGTAGATGGACCACAGGTTGGGGACCCCGCCGGTGCCGTCGTTGCGCATGCAGCCGGCGACGCGCACGTCGTCCTTGGAGAAGTTGATGTAGCCGCCGAAGTCCTCGCCGGCGGACTCCGAGCTCCATCCGAACAACTTTTCGTAGAAACGGCAGCCGGCGTCGGTGTCAGCGGTGAACAGCTCGATCCAGCACGGCGCCCCTGCGGGCGCTGAGTCACGGGGGGGCATGGGGAGCCACGTTAGCGCTCGACCACCACCCGCTCGTTTGGCACGCAGTGGGTCATTGTCATCCCCGACACGCCGCGGGGACCGTCGTTTCCAAGGTGCGCGAGGCGCTCACGGTCCTCGTCGGTGGGGGTCTGTTTGGCCAGTGGCTCGAGGTGGGCCACGTCGGCTGCCTTGATGCCTATGCCTTCCCCAACGCGCAGCCCGAGCTCGTCCTCGCACAGGAGCAGGTGCCAGACCATGCGCTCCTGGATCGGCCGGGCGCACTGGCCGAGAGCTTCGACCAGGTTGGCAACCAGGTCGTCGCGTTCCCACTGCTCCGAGAGCAGGTAACGCTGCCCTGCCTGCTGGTAGTCGTTGGTTCGCGGGATCCGCTCGCGGGTTAGGCGTCCCTGGAGCAGCGGGCCCTGCTCGTCGTGGCCCGCCCCCGGCGCCTCCGCCAGACCGCCTAGGAGAGACGGTTCGTAGTTGACATGCGGGTCCTGGTCCTCGCCCAGGTCGACTCCGTAGGACATCGGGGCGTCGCGTTGGTTGGTGGCGACCGGCGCCTTCGGCCGGTTGACAGGAAGCTGCAGGTAGTTGGGGCCCACGCGGTAGCGCTGGGTGTCGCTGTAGGAGAAGGTCCGCCCGACCAGCATCTTGTCGTCGGAGAAGTCCAACCCGTCGACGAGGACGCCGGTGCCGAAGGCGATCTGCTCGTTGTCGTTGAAGAAGTTGCTCACGTTCCTGTCGAGCAACATGCGCCCCACGGCCTTGGGCTCGAACAGCTCCTCGGGCCAGACCTTGGTGTCGTCGAGAGGATCGAAGTCGAGCTCGGGGTGCTCCTCGTCGGACATCACCTGCACGCGCAGCTCCCACTCCGGGTGGTCGCCGCGCTCGATGGAGTCATAGAGGTCCCGGGTGTGGGCGCCGAGGTCCTTGGCCTGGACGTTGGCCGCGTCTGCCGCCGTGTGGCTGCGCACGCCCTGCCGTGGGATCCAGTGGTACTTGACCAGCTTGGTGTCGCCGGCGGCGTTGACCCACTTGTAAGTGTTGACGCCGAAGCCCTGCATGGTGCGGTAGGAAGCCGGGATGCCCCGCGGCCCGAACACCAGGGTCACCATGTGCATGGCCTCCGGCGTCTGGCTGATGAAGTCGAAGATCCGGTTCGGTTCCTGGCGGAACGTGATCGGGTCGGGCTTTTGGGAGTGGATCAGGTCCGGGAACTTGATCGCGTCGCGGATGAAGAACACGCCGAGGTCGTTGCCCACCAGGTCCCAGTTGCCGTCCTCGGTGTAGAACTTGACCGCGAAGCCTCTTGGGTCCCTCGCCAGCTCGGAGGAGTCACGGCCGCCCGCGACGGTGGAGAAGCGCACGGCGACGTCGGTTCGCTTGCCGGCCTCTGCGAACACCTTGGCTCGGGTGAAGCCCTCGATCGGCTCCTCGCCCCACTTGCCGTACGCCTCGAACCACCCGAAGGCCACCGCACCACGGGCGTGCACCACCCGTTCTGGCACCCGCTCGCGGTCGAAGTGGCTGATCTTCTCGAGGAACTGGTAGTTCTCCAGTGTCGCAGGGCCGCGCGGGCCGACCGTCCGCTGGTTCTGGTTGTCGTGGACCGGGTGGCCCTGCCGGTTGGTGAGGGGGGGCCTGTTGGTGAGGGGGGGCCTGTGGGTGGGCTGGACGGGCTCGGGCATTGATGATCCTCCCGGTCTTCTGACGATGGGTCCAACTTACCCAGGTCCCGGCTTTACCGCTCGGTCCCGCGCAGCCGGTCGGTCAAGCCCGGCGCGCACCCCGGCATCAACGAGCGCTGACGCCCCCATCGACCGGGAGGACCACCCCCGTCAGGTAGGCACCGGCACGTGAGCACAGGAAGCGCGCAGCCCCCGCCACGTCGTCGGGCGCGCCGATCCTGCCGAGCGGCACGGACTTGGCGATGGCCGCCCGGGCGGCGGGATCGTCGAGGGCGAACGCCATCATCTTCGAGTCGAAGGGGCCGGGCGCGATGGCGTTGACCGTGATCGACTCGCGCGCCAGGCGCATGGCCAGGTGCCTGGTCAGCATGTGCACCGCCGCCTTGCTGGCCGAGTAGGCGTAGCTCTCCATCGCCGGGGTCTTGATCCCGTCAATGGACCCCACGTTGACCACCCGTGCGGGATCGTCGGGCGTGGCGGCGGCCCGCAGCAGTGGAAGCAGCGCAACGGTGAGGGCGAACACCGCCTTGACATTGACGTCGAGGACCTTGTCCCACGCCGACGGTGGGTACTGCTCCAGATCCGCGCCCCAGGTGGCTCCGGCGTTGTTCACGAGGATGTCGAGTCGTGGGCCTCGCTCGGCCAGCGCGGCGGCCACTTTCTCGACCCCTTCGGATGTGGCCAGGTCGGCCGGCACGGCGCTGCACGGCCCGTGCTCGCTCAGTGCCTCGGCTGCCTGCCTGCAGGCGTCGGCCTTGCGGGCGGTGATGGTCACCGTGGCGCCCGCGTCGAGGAACCCTCTCGCGATCATCTCCCCGATGCCCCTCGATCCTCCCGTCACGAGCACCGACTTGCCCTCGACCGAGAAGAGCGACGATGGATCCCCCGGGCTGTCTGCGACCATTGGCCCATTGTTGTCGATCAGCCGCCGCGGCCCGAGGTTGACTCGACCGTGGGTGCAGGGCTTAGGTATTGGGCGATGGACGTCACGTGCCCGCTCGAGGAGACTCGATGAGGGAGCTCTACGGCACGTTCATCGGCCGGTGGTACGTGACGCTGCTCGGCTTGGTGTTCGTGTGGCGGGCGAGCAGGCACCTCGGGTGGCGCAAGACCTTCCTCTACGCGGTCGTCGCGGTCGGCGTCGGCGCTCTCGCGGAGAACGGATCGGTGCACTTCGGCTTCCCCTACACCAGGTACGTCTTCAACCACGCGCTCCGGGGCAAGGAGATCTTCATCGGCGACGTGCCGTTGATGGTCCCGCTCTCCTATACGTTCCTCGGCTACTTCGGCTTCACGGCGGGGCGGATCCTGGCGAGCGGGCCGCGCTGGACCCGAGCCCGCCGCCCGTGGCAGGAGTACCTGCTCGGGGTCGTGCTCACCGTCTGGGCGCTTTGGATCATGGACCCAGTCGCCAGGCTCGGCCAGCACTGGTTCCTCGGGGAGGTCTTCCACTACCGGGGACCGGGCTTCTGGTTCGGGCTGCCGCTCGGGAGCCAGGCCGGCTTCGCCTTGACCGCAGCGATCCTGGTCGGCTTGCTTGCGTGGGTGGCTCGCGGGGACGCAAACGTGTCGATAGCGAGGATCACTGACCATCCGAACCTGGTCTCGCTGACTACCTACGCCGCCCAGCTGATCTGGATGTCGGTGGTCGCCTTGGTGGTCGGGGCGGACGCCGTGGGTGGCTCGACCCTGCTCATCTGGCTGCCCGCCACCTGTCTCGTGGCCGTCGCCTGGAGCAACCAGCTGCGCGCTGCTCCCCTCGACCCGAGCGGGCCGCCCGTGGCGGCGCCCGTTGGCCCACCCGTCGGCAAGGTCGTTGGCCAGAGCGTCGGCGGCGCCGTCGGGCAGAGTTGACAGAGCGTCCCCGACGCCGCCGGGCGGTGGACTTCGGCGACCCGGCGTTCTTTTCCGGCAAGCCGGACGCAGCGCTCGCCAGGCTCCGCCGGCGCTCCCCGGTGCATTGGGACGAGGAGAGCGGCTGCTGGATCGTCACAGGTCACCGTGACATCGCCGAGATCAGCCGCGACCCCGAGCGGTTCAGCTCCTCACGGGGGGTGCTGCTCTCGGACCGCAACCGAGCCGTTTCCGCCGAGGACTCGCTGCTGTACCTGGATCCACCACTGCACGCCCAGTACCGCAAGCTGGTCAACCGCGCGTTCACCCCCCGGCGGGTGGCCGATCTGGAACCGCGGGTGCGCGAGCTGACTACTGAGCTGCTCGAGCGCATCGACCCACGCCGGCCGACCGACCTCGTCGAGGCCCTGGCGGCCCCGCTGCCCCTGCTAGTCATCGCCGAGCTCCTCGGCCTGCCCGCGTCCGACCGGGCCGACTTCCGCCGCTGGTCGGACGCGATCATGGAGGCGGCCACCAACCTGACCGACGACAACGCCGCGCTGTCTCTCGAGCTGATCGGCTACCTCCAGCGCCACCTAGAAGCGCGCAGGACCCTACCGAGCGACGATTTGCTCGGTTTCCTGATGACCGCCGAGGTCGACGGCAAGCGTTTGAGCGACAAGGAACTGGTCGGCTTCTGCATGACGCTGCTCGTGGCCGGCAACGAGACGACCCGGTCGATGCTGACCGGTGGACTCGTGGCCCTGGCCGAGCACCCCGACCAGCGCGCGGCCCTGGCCGAGCACCCCGAGCTCATCGCCGACGCCGTGGAGGAGATGCTTCGTTGGGTGACACCGATTATGGCCATGGCGCGCACCACGACGTGCCCGGTCGCACTTGCCGGCCAGCCCGTCGGCGAAGGGGAGTACCTGGCGATGGTCTACGCCGCGGCGAACCGGGACGAGGAAGCCTTCGGGGAGACGGCGGACCGCTTCGACGCGACCCGATCGCCCAACCCGCATCTCGCCTTCGGCTTCGGAGAGCACTTCTGCATCGGCGCCGGCCTGGCCCGCCTCGAAGGTCGCGTCGCCGTCTCCGAGGTCCTCGCCCGCTGGCCGGACTACAAGGTGGTCGGGCCGGTCGAAAGAGCCCCGTCCACGCTTCTGCGCCAGGTCCGGTCGGTGGCGGTGCTGTTCGTTCCGTAAGGTCGGGTCGCCATCACCGCGAGAGCGGTCATCGCCGAGGCACGACGCGGCACGGCACCTGAGCCTTCTCGTCGAGGTGGTAGCTGGCGCAGACGCGGTGGTACCCGTCGGCCACCCACAACGGTACGCCCCGGACCAGGAGCACCGGCGACAGCTTCTCGCCTGCCTTGACCTTTGCGAGGTCGGCCGCGACTTCGGAGTCCCTAGCGCCAAGCAGTGGCAGGCCGGCGGCCCGCAGGATGTCCTTGGCGGCGAAGTGCTTCAGCCTCCTTCTGCTGCGAAGCGCCTTGACCAGCTTGATCGCTCCGCCAGTCCCGACCAGAAGCGACAGGTACGACTCTGCCGCGGGAAAGTCGTGCTCGTCTGGATCGCTCTTCCAATGTTCGCTGCTCATGAGGTCCCTGCCCTCCCCGCGCCTCAGCCGCCTGGTTGGCTTGCTCGCCATCATCTCAGAGTGCCGAAGCTACTGGCCTTGCTCCCCTTCCTTGACGAGGGCTTCGGTTAGCCTTGATGAACCCGAGCAGGCAGGCGATCCGCGGAGTCATGCAACCGTTTCCACCCCGATCCGGCCCCGAGCCGGTGCCCCTTCACCTGCGAGAGCCCGCAGGATTGCGCACGCCGTGGACCGTCGACTTCCACGACCTGACGTACGAGTGGCGTCGGCTGTTCGCCGAGGCGTTCGGCACGTTCCTTCTCGTGGTCGTCGCGGCTGGAGCGACGGTGGTCGATGCTCAAAGCCACGGACAGGTACCTCTAGACGCCCAAGTAGTCGCTCCTGGCCTCATGGTGATGGCGATCATCTACTTCATGGGCACGGTCAGTGGTGCCCATCTCAACCCCGCCGTGACGATCTCGTTCGCCTTGCGGGGGAACTTCCCTTGGAGAAGGGTGCCGGGCTACGTCGCTGCGCAGCTCGCCGGCAGTGTCCTGGCGGCGGCCTTCCTGCGAGCCGTCTTCGGCAACCTCGGCCATCTGGGAGTCACCGAGCCGGGCGCGGGGATCAGTGCATGGACGGCGACCCTGATCGAGGTGGTCCTGACTGTCGGCCTGGTCAGCGTGATACTCGGGACAGCGTCGGGAGCACGCAACATTGGCGCGAACGCGGCGCTCGCTGTGGGGGGCTACATCATCCTCGCTGGCCTGTGGGCGGCGCCGGTCACTGGCGCCTCCATGAACCCGGCCCGATCCCTCGGGCCTGCTCTTGTTGGCGGCCGCTGGACCGCCCAGTGGGCATACGTCGCCGGGCCGATTGCCGGAGGAGTGATCGCCGTGGGCATCGCCTGGATCCTGAGAGGCCCGCCCAGCAAGGCTGCGAGCGAAGCGGCACAAGGCGTACTGCCCGACACGCACCCCCCCGCGAACTGAGCCGCGGGCGCTCCGGCGTGCGCACGGCGCGCTACGACCATCACGACACGAGCGCCGACTGTGCCGTCGCCAGTGTTCGCTAGAACGGCGCCGTGATGCTCCGGTCGATGGCGACCACCATCTCATAGACCGGTGCAAGGCTGTTGCGGTGGACGATGACGACCTGCTCGAGGAGCAGCGCACGTTCTATCGGGCCAGGGCACCGGGGTACGACGAGTGGTGGCAACGGCGCGGTCGCTACGACCGGGGACCGGAGCACGCCCTCGAATGGGACCGCCAGGTCGCCGTGGCGCAGGACGCGCTGGATGCCTTTGGTCCCACTGGCGACGTGTTGGAGCTGGCTGGCGGCACGGGCTGGTGGACACAGCGGCTGGCCGGCAGCGCAGATCACCTCACAGTGGTGGACTCCTCACCGGAGGTCCTGGAGATCAACCGCCAGCGCGTCGCGCGGGAGGGCGTCACTTATGTGGTCGCGGACCTCTTCGAGTGGCGCCCGAAGCGCGCCTTCGACGTGGTGTTCTTCTCGTTCTGGCTGTCGCACGTGCCCCGACGAGCTCCGCTCACTCCTCGAGATCGAGGGCTGGAGCGCCGACATCGACGCGACTCGATGGTTCATGTTCGGAGCAGCGCGGCCGCGCTAGGGACGGGCTGCTATCCCTTCAGCCCACTCGCCCACAACGTCGGTTCGCCCGAGGAGGTCGATTCCGTTCTGGTGGGGGCGGAGCAGGCTGGTGGGCAGAACGGCCACCGAGGAGGCAGCATTCCGAGGGCTCAGCGCACTCGCGGTGGGAATCGGCGACAATCGCGAGGCCTGCTCGTCGCAGATCCACTCGGACCACCTGGAGGTTCCCTTTGGCTGACTCGTTGCGCTTTGAAGGCTTGACCCTCACCGTCGACGACGTCGCCGCGTCCGTCGCCTTCTACGGGGGGCTACTCGGGCTAACGGTCGCCTACGACTCCGCCCCGGCGTTCGCCATGATAAGGATCGAAGGAGAGGCAGGAGGCACCATCGGACTGCTTTCCACCTATGAGGCCCGGAAAGAGGGCGCTGAGCCGACCACACCCGAGCAGAAGCGGGCCATCCACGTCGAGTTCAGCACTGACGATCTCGATGCCCTCTACGAGGAGCTGACCGCCAAGGGCATGATCTTCCACCAACCTCCTCATGACGAACCGTGGGAACGGGTCATGACCGCGTTCGACCCCGACGGTTACGCCGTCGAAATCGCCCAAGGTCGACGTGGCCAAGACGGTTCCATATGGACCAAGGGCGAGTAGCGAAGGGAGCTCCTTGACGTCCCCGACGATGGGTACTTGCCCTTCGGCACAGTGGGACGAGTTGTGGGACTAACGGAGGCCGGATGGCTCGCGCGCACGTAATTCTGTCGAACGAGGTCATCACCGCCATCGACGAGCGGGGGTGCGGCTAAGGAGGAAGGGTGCGACGGCTCAGGTGGCCGTGACGTGGACGGCTATGCCCAGGTCGGTGGCGATCTCGCCCAAGCGCCGACCTATGTTGGCCTCTGCGCCGAAGTACAGCTGCCGGCCGTGCGCGAGTCCGGCGGCGAGGGTCTCGATGATGAGGAGCCCGCCGGTGCGGTAGCGGGCGCCGATCGACGCGGCCTCATCGAGCAGCGGGCGAGGGTCGAGTATCTGCAGGACCTCGGGGTGAGGGTTGCGTATTGCTTGGCGGTCGGATTCGGACAGACGACCGAGGACGGCGCTGAGTTGTCCACCTGAGGGGTTATGGACTCGCAGAAGCAGCCGGAGGTGGCGGCTTAGGGGCAGCAGTGGGGTGTCGTCGTCGGGCAGCCCGGGGGGCCAGTCGCCGCGTATCACGTCGACGGCGAGGTACTCGTCAATCACCAACACAGCTAGCTGACAGCTTGCTCAGTGCTCGTCGTCGGTGTCGCCGCCGCCGAGGATCGGGTCGTTGGCCAGGTCGGCGTCGAGCGCAGCTTGGAACTCGCCTGCCAGATCGCCTCGGGTGATTCGTTTCAGGATCTCTCTGCCTTCAGCGCTGAGGCGCGGGTCGCCGGCCCGGCGTCGGCGGCGGCGTTCCTCGAGCAGTTCCTCACCGATAGTCACGCCCACCATCATGGCGCGAAGCGGTGACAACACGACAGCAACCACCCTCCCGGCTTCTTCCTTAGCCGCCGACGACCCGCTGCCATCTCGCCTGGAGTGTCGCGCGACAGGGACAGCACGCCGGCTCGCCTCGGGACCGGGTCACAGACGTCCTGTGGGGAAACTGTGGGGACAAGCGAACCCGAGTCCCCACCGTCATCCTGAGCGGGCCTCAAAAACCCCCTCCCACCAGGGCTGTTACAAAGAGCGAGCGACGGGAATCGAACCCGCGTTCTCAGCTTGGGAAGCTGATGTTCTGCCTCTGAACTACGCTCGCGTGGCTCGTCCAGCTTAGTCCGGGTCCCCCGTCGGCTGACCGGGAGGCGGCTGACCGGGAGGAGCCGTCACGCCAGCGCTCGCTGCGAGAACCCCGCCGGCGACGGCGGCGTCGATGATCTGACTCGCGGCCGACCACAGCGCGTCGCTGCCGAGCGAGATGACCGAGTTGAGCTCGCGGACCCGGTCGGCGGTGACGCCATGGGCGGCCCAGCCGCCCCCGGCGGAGGCGGAGTTCATCAACAGAGGTTGGAGGCGGTCGAGCGCCCCCGCGAAGCGGGCGTCGGCACTGGACTTGGCTTCGAACTCCTCCCACAACCCCCGCATCCAAGCCGCCTGGTCCTCAGGCAGCATCCGAAAGATGCGGTCCGCGGGAGCCACCCCGAGGGAGAACACCGAGGCCCCGGGATCGGAGTCGTACAAGCTGGCTGCTCCG
>JBPCRR010000214.1:0-3299 GCA_050996645.1 Acidimicrobiales bacterium
GGTTCAACCCGCCGTCCAATCTCGTGATCTCCAACGTGCCCGGTCCCCGCCACCCGCTGTACCTCGACGGTGCCGAGATGCAGCACTACTTCCCCGTCTCGACGATCGGCGAGAGCCAGGGGCTCAACATCACCCTGCAGAGCTACAGGGACATCGTGGACTTCGCTCTCGTCGCGTGCCGCGAGCTGGTTCCCGACGTGGAATGGGTGGCCGACCTCCTGACCGAAGAGATCCAGGTCCTGGCCGACGCCGTTGGTGTCAAGGTCCACGGCGCCAGCCCGTCCGACGCCTCCTAGTCCCTACCGCATCGCGGGCTGGTCCCGCCGCCAACTCTGCCAGGATCTCCGATCATGACCACCACCAACGATCGGCTCTCCGCTCTGGAGAAGGAGCTGATCGGCCCAGCGCGCTACAACGGGGCTCAGGTTGCCGAAGCCGCAGGCACAAGCTTGGAATCCGCCCGCGCCCTGTGGCGAGCCATGGGCTTCCCGGCCCCCGCCGCAACCGAGGTCCTTTTCACCGACCTCGACGTCAAGATGCTGCGCTCGGCCCTGGAGCTCGTCGACGATGGCCTCCTCGAGTACCCGGTCGTGATCCACGCCACGCGTGCGATCGGCCAGGCGCTTTCCCGAGTAGCCGAGGCAGAGGTGGCCATCCTCTCCGAGTGGGTAAGGGCCCGCGGCGCCGCCCTCTCCTCCGACGAAACCAACGAGTTGTTGGAGACCGCAGCTCGAGGTCTTCTGCTCCAGCGTGACGAGGAGCACATCACCTACGCCTGGCGCAGGCATCTGGTGGCCGCGCTCGGTCGCGAGTTCGCCGCGGGGCCCGGCGTGGACCGCGACCCGGCTCTGCCCGAAGCTGGCCTACAGGACCCCGTTCGCGCGGTGGCCTTCGCCGACTTGGTGGGTTTCAGCGCGGTCAGCCAGGAAGCCGACTCCAAGGAGCTGACTGCGCTCATCGACCGCTTCGAAGACCTGGCCTACGACCTCGTCGCCGGCGGCGGCGGAAGGGTGGTGAAGACAATCGGTGACGAGGTGTTCTTCGCGGTCGACGATCCCGTCGCGGCAGCCGAGATCGCTCTGGATCTCGCCGAGGCCTACACCGACGACGAGCTGCTCCCCGACGTGAGGGTGGGACTGGCTTGCGGCCGGGTCATCTCGAGGGCCGGCGACCTGTTCGGCCCGGCAGTCAACCTTGCCAGCAGGCTGGTCAACGTGGCCCGTCCTGGTACCGTGCTGGTCTCTCCCGAGATCGCCGAGGCCGTCGCCGGGAAGGATCATCTGATCACCAAGCCGCTGCGTCGCCTACGGGTTCTCAAGGGGATCGGGCGGGTCCACGTCCAGCACCTCTACCGTGCCGAGGCCGGCCGGCGGACCTAACGCTGTTTGCCCCGAACCGGCGGTGGGAGGGACCTACACAGTCTCCATCGCCGCTGACACAGCCACGTCGTAGCGGGCACGAACCGCCTCCAGCGGCTCGTCGAGCATCGTCTCCCACTTCTCACACTGCAGGTTCGGAGTCCGCCGCCCGTTGCGCCAACCGTCGGTGATGGCGTCCATGATGGGCACGATCATGTCCGGGTCCACGAAGGTCATCCGGGTCGTGACCACCGACATCCACATCCCGAAGTAGGGAAAGCGCAGCTGCGCCAGGCAGAAGGCCTGCAGCGCAATCTCCCCGCGGCCCGACGAGTCGTACCCCGTCAGCACGTGGAGGAAGTCGTGGGTCTGGAACCCCCTGAGAACCGCGTACTTCATGTCCTCCGGCATGCCGTCGAGCATGCCGGCCTTGTCAAGGATCTGGTGGAACTCGCGGTAGTTGGTCGCGATCGCGGCCGTCAGGTTGTTGTCGACTATCCAGTCGTGGTACGCCCGTCCGAGGGAACCCGCCGGTAGGGCAGCCAACTCGGAGAGCTCGAGTGGCTCGGCGTAGTGGCGCTCGTCGAGGAACGACGCATATCGAGGGTCGTTGACGAACGCCTGCACGTACTTGTCCTTCACGTCGTCGGGGGCGTGTTGCGACCACTGGTTGAACAGTAGGTGGACACCGTTCTTGTCCGGGTCGTTGAAGGTGGACACCAAGAAGCGGGCGAATTCGTCGTTGATCATCATGTCCTCGTATGAAGTATGGTAACGATGACGTTATCGTCATTCGCCGGCGGCGTCAAGGCTCGGCTGCTCCGCTCGGGGGATAATGGAGCGTGGACAACAATGGCCCCAGCGCACGCGTGGAGGACGTCCACGACCTGGCCTTGGCCATGCCCCACGTCACCGTGGAGTACGGGCGAGGTCACAACCCGGTCTACCAGGTGGGCGGCAAGTCGTTCGTGTTCTTCCGCAACCCGCGGCCGGACGCGACTGACCCCGAGACCGGCGAGCGGTATGCAGACGTGATCGTGTTCTGGGTGCCGTCCGAGGTCGACACGGAGGCACTCGTGCGGGACGAGGCGGCGCCGTTCTTCACCACTCCGCATTTCGACCGGCACCCGTCAGTGCTCGTGCGGGCCAGCCGCCTCGGAGAGCTCAGCCGCGAGGAGCTGGCGGAGGTCATCCAGGACGCCTGGCTGTCTCGCGCGTCACGACGCCGTGGAGAGGACTGGCTGCGCTCCGCAAGGGCCGGATGATGACCGACGCGTTCGGCGGAGACCTCCAACTCTTGACGTCGCCGAGCCCCAGAATTCACGAAGTTACAGGGCGGAGCTCCTTGCGGAGCACGAGCTTCAGCCCGGACCAGGTGACGTCGATAGCGCAGACCTTGACGTCCACCCAACCGATGGGAAGCGCGATATCCCTCACCGCGTCCTCGGTCATGTCGGTGACCACCTTGGAGGCGCGTTTCGGCCAGGCGACCCAGATGGTGCTGTCGGGAGGGAGTGTCGTGATCAGCCAGCCGATGTTGCGCGCGAGATGATCCCGGTCTGTCACGAAGGCCACGATGAGATCCACGCTCTGGCTGCGCCGCAGCCCGTGCTGCAGCCGGACACCACCGGGCAATGCGCCCAAGGTCGCCTCGATCCCATCAGGAGCGTGCAGCAGGGCCACGCGCATGCGTGGCTTGATTCCAAGCTTCTTGGGGAGGGGCGTTCCGGAGTATCCGGCCGGGGTTGTCATGAGATCAAGCCAATTTGGCACGCCTGACGCCTCAAGGAGAACGTCGGTCGAGACGTCTAACCGGTCCGAGTCTGAAAGTCGGCTAGAGCGTCGGCGGGGACTCCAAGTGTCCCATCGTCTAGCCGTCCTCGCGGCAGCTTCCTCTCGAACATCGCTTCGATGATCAGCCGGGTCGGGACTCCCAGACGG
>JBPCRR010000236.1:0-2957 GCA_050996645.1 Acidimicrobiales bacterium
GCCGCGCACAAGCACGTCGAGGCGTGGCGCTTCAGTCAGTTCATGCACGGGGAGCAGGGAGCGCTCATCTGCACGGCCAAGATCGTGCAGACGGTCCCCAACATCGACTCCAAGTTCTACGCCGCCACGCAGGTCATCGACGAGGCGCGCCACGTCGAGGTGTACAGCCGGTACCTGCACGAGAAGGTCCAGATGGTGTACCCGCTCAACAGCAACCTGGCCAGCCTCCTCAACGACACCATCCAGGACAGCCGCTGGGACATGACCTATCTCGGTATGCAGGTCCTCATCGAAGGGCTCGCGCTGGCCGCGTTCGGCGTGATCCGCAACATGGCGTCAGAGCCCCTCGGCAAGGCGCTTAACGCCTACGTCATGCAAGACGAGGCGCGCCACGTGATGTTCGGCAGACTCGCGCTTCGGGACTACTACCCCCAGCTGACCCCGGCCGAGTGCGACGAGAGGGAGGAGTTCTGCGTGGACGCCTGCTACCGCATGCGGGACCGCTTCCTCGGGGAAGAGGTTTGGGAGCGCCTCGAACTGCCGCCCGAGGTGGCGGACTACGTGGAGAACAGCGAGTCTCAGCGCCAGTTCCGCAGCTACCTGTTCATGCGCATAGTGCCCATCCTGCGAGACATCGGGCTGTGGGGCCCGAGGATCCGAAAAGCCTTCACCGACATGGGGGTCATGGGCTTCGCCGACGCCGACATCGACGCAGAGATGGCCGACGACGAACAAGCCGCCGAGGAGTTCGACAAGGCCCACCTCGCCCACGTCGAGGCGGTCGCCAGCTCTGCTTGAGGTACGCCGGCGCTAGCCGCCGGGCGGCCGCGCCTCGCGCCACATCGGCCACACCGAGGGTCCTCCCGGCAGCGTTATCTCGCCGGTGACCTCGAAGCCGTGGCGGCGGTAGAAGGGGATGTTCGCGGCGTTGGACGACTCCAGGTAGGCTCCGAGCCCTTCTTCGTCCGCGCGCGCCAGCACTGGCTCCATGAGCGTCGATCCCACGCCGTGCCCTTGAGCCTCGGGGCGGGTCCCAAGGTATGCGAGGTAGTAGTGGGGCTCTTTCGGGTGGGTCTTCTCCACCGTGGCGAGGGCTCGCAGAGCCACGGGGATCCGCGTGCCGATCGAACCGAACAAGCCCGGCAGACCTCGCAGGATCTGGCCCACCGACGTACGCCATGAACCGGGGGGATCCCAGACCGCGGCGCCGGTGCGCTCGGGGTTGGTGAAGCTGAGACCGTGGGGGAGGTGCTGCACCTCGATCACGGTGCCAAAGAAGCGTTCAAGCCGGCGCAGCCGGCTCGACTGCTTGGGGAACAAGAAGGTCCTGACCGGATCGTCGGCGAAGGCCCGGGCCAGGCTCGCCGACGCGACGCCCACGTCGGCCGGTGTCATCCCGATCGGTCCCCCGGTTTCCATCCCCGGCTCCTCCCTGGCCGCTACGCCGCGCGGCGAGCACTCGTCCAGAGATTCAACTACAGCCGGCCCGAGGGCGGAAGCGATCCAGTCCATAAGCTGTCGGGCACCGGGCTCAGTCGATCAACGAAGCGGGAGCGGTCGATGAACATCACCATGCTGCTGGAGATGGCCGCCGAGGGCATGGGGGATCGGGTGGCCGTTGGATCGAGCTCGGGCGGCCGGACGTACGCCGAGCTCCTCGAGCGCTCCCGGCAGGTGGGCGAGATCGTGCGCCGTGGCGGCGTCGAACGGGTGGGGATGGTGGCGACCAACTCCGCCGACCTGCCGACCCTGCTCTACGCGAGCGCTGTCGCCGGGGTGCCTTTCGCCCCCCTCAACTATCGCCTGGCCGACGACCGGCTCCAGGCGGTGTGCAAGAGGATCGCGCCGGCGCTCGTCCTCGCGGAGCCCGACGCGGCGGGTCGGATCTCAGGTATCGAGGGCATCACGGTGGTCTCGTCTTCGAAGCTGGACGAGCGCGGCGCTGAAGCACCGCAGGCCAACAAGGCGCAGGTCGATCCCGAACAAGTGGCGGTGTGGCTGTTCACCAGCGGCACCACGGGTGAGCCGAAGGCTGCGCTCCTCCGGCACCGCCATCTCGTCTCCTACGTGCTCTCCACGGTCGACTACATGGCCGCCGGCGAGGCGGAGGCGACTTTGGTGAGCGTGCCGCCCTACCACGTCGCAGCCATCGCAGCGATCCTCTCCAACACCTACGCGGGGCGCAGGATCGTCTACCTGCCGCGCTTCGACCCCGACGAGTGGGTCAAGACCGCTGAGTCCGAGGGGATCACCCACGCCATGGTGGTGCCCACCATGCTCGGGCGCATCCTCGAGGCCATCGAACACTCGGGTCATCGGCTGCGGGCGCTGCGCCACCTCTCCTACGGCGGGGGTCGGATGCCGCTGGCGGTGGTCGAGCGGGCCATGAACCTGTTGCCGGAGGTCGGATTCGTCAATGCGTACGGCCTCACCGAGACGAGCTCCACCGTAGCCGTGCTCGGCCCCGAGGACCACCGACTGGCGTTCGCCAGCGACGACCCCGAGTTGCGCGCCCGGCTCGGGTCGGTCGGCCGTCCCCTGCCGACGCTGGAGCTGGAGATCCGCGGCCCGCAAGGCATGCCGCTCCCGGCCGGCGAGACCGGCGAGATCTACGTGCGCGGCGACCAGATCGCCGGCGAGTACGAGGGACGAAGGGCCCTGAGTGACGACGGCTGGTTCGCCACCCGCGACGGTGGACGGGTGGACAACGCCGGCTTCCTCTTCATCGACGGCCGCCTCGACGACGTCATCGTCCGCGGCGGGGAGAACCTGTCGCCCGGTGAGATAGAGGACGTGCTGCTCGCCCACCCCTCGGTCGCCGAGGCGGTCGTCGTGGGGCTCCCAGACGACGAGTGGGGCGAGTTGCCAGCCGCGGCAGTGGTCCTCGGGCCGGGATCGGGGGTCAGCGAAGGCGACTTGAAAGACTGGGTCCGCGACCGGCTGCGGTCGTCTCAGGC
>JBPCRR010000009.1:0-5957 GCA_050996645.1 Acidimicrobiales bacterium
GCCCATCACCGGGCCGGCGATGATCGCCGCCTGCCAAGCTGTGGAGCGGCGCGCGATCAGCCGGGGCACGTGCACCGGGTCCACCATGTCCATCGGCAACGACCGCAACGCCGGAGCCACGAAAGCCTGGCAGACCCCGTATGCGACGACGAGCGCCAGGATCACGCCCACCGAGACCGAACTGCTTCTCGAGTAGGCGGCAAGCCCCAGCGCGACGAGCGCCTCCCCCGTCACCGCCGCCGCAACCAGGCGCCGGCGGGGGTAGCGGTCCGCGACCGGACCGGCCACGAGGACCAGCAGCGCCGCCGGCGCGAACTCCGCCAGCCCGAGCAGGCCCAGGTCGAGCTCGCTGCCTGTCAGGTCGTAGACGAGCTTGCCGAGCACCGTGACCTGGGCCATGCCGGCGGCCGCGATCGCGAAGACCGATCCCAGCAGCGCCACGACCGACCACCGCAGTTCGCGTGGAAGCCTCCGGTCGGTGGCGGCGGGCATGGCCTCCGACCCTACCGCCGGCGGATCACCCCATTGCGGGGCCCATCATCTCCGCGAAGTTCGAGGAGTAGAAGCGCTCCACCGCTTCGGGCGAGGCGCCGGTGAGGGAGCTGTTGAACCTACCCAGGGGGTCACGCCCCCCTTCTGGGTGGGGGTAGTCAGACGAGAACAGGAACAGGTCGTCACCGGACTGGTCGATCATCCATCCGACGGGCTCGGTCGGGAACGGGGTGAACCACAGCTGGCGATGCACGTAGTCCGACGCTCGCAGGGGCATCTTCAGCGCGGGCTCGGTGCGGGCGAACGTGTCCTGGGCGATGTCCAGGCGCCGCAGCCACGGCACCACCCACATGGCCCCCTGCTCGATGCAGCCGCCGCGCAAGCCCGGGAAGCGCTCGAAGACGCCGTCGAGTACCAGCACCGACAGGAACGTCTCGGGCGAGTGGTGGATGGACATGTAGTCCTTGGAACGGATGTTCTCGCCGCCGCCGAGGAAGTCGGTCACGGGGCGCCCGTTGCTGTGGAACACCGGGTCGGTCAGGCGACCCCCGCCGCCGATGTGCAGCATGAACGGGATCCCGGTGTCGGCAAGACGCCCCCAGACGTGGTCGTAGTCGGAGTGGCTCGGCGACTTCTCACGCGGCGCCGTCGAGGGCACGAGCATCGCCTTGCAACCGAACCCGATGGCCTCGTCTATCGCCCGTACGGCGCGCTCGGGGTCCTCCAGGGGAACGTGGGCAACAGCCAGCAGGCGTGGATCGTCGTGGCAGAAATCGGCCATCGCGCGGTTGAGCGCGCGTGCGCCCCCGTAGAGCAGGTCGAGGTCCCGGGAGACGAACTGGGTGGCCGCGAAGGTGGAGAACACCAGCTGGCGGTCGAAGCCGAGCAGGTCCAGGGCGCGGCTGCGCTCAGCGGGGTCGAATGCACCCAGCGCCCCCCAGCCCTTCGCGTGCATAAGGCGCTCCTCGAGGGCCACCGCTGCCGCCGGATCGCCCCGGCGCGCCTCCGCCGCCGCCACCGCGTCCTCTGCCAGCTTGCCGCCTCCACCTCCGAGGTAGAGGGGGCGCAACTGCTCGCGGACTCCGGGATCCGCGTAGCTCGCCAGCCAGCCGTGCAACTCCATGATGTGGCTGTCGGCGTCGAAGTAGGTGCGGTCGGTGGCGTAGGTCATCGCTCTCCCCCTGAAGCGGTCGCTAAGGCCCTTCTAGGCCGCGTCGCGAGGGTAAGTATAACTTACGTTATCGTCACTATTCAACGGCCTCCCGACCGCGTGGACGCCCGGAAGGCCCCTCGGCGGATCTCCAGCCCCAGCAGGGGAGGGGTCCCCGGGGGCGGTGTAGCTTCGGGTCGTGCCCGACCAATTGCCCGTCGACCAGCCCGCCGCCCCGCTGGACCGGATCGACCGGGCTCTGATCGCCGCCTTGGCTGCCAACCCCCGCGCCGGGATCCTGCCCCTCAGCCGCCAGCTCGGGGTGGCCCGTAACACGGTCCAAGCCCGCCTGGACCGGCTCATGTCCCGGGGAGTCATCACCGGCTTCGGGCCCGACGTCGAGCTGCGTCGCCTGGGCTACTCGGTCAACGCGTTCGTGACGCTCGAGATCGCCCAGGGTCGGGGCCCCGACGTGGTCGAGCACCTGCGCTCGGTCGACGAGGTCATCGAGGCCCACATGACTACGGGCCAGGGCGACCTGCTGTGCAGGGTGGCAGCGATCGACAACGACCACCTGGGGCACGTCATCAACCGCATCCTGGAGGTCCCGGGCATAACCCGTACCACCACCGTGCTCGCCCTGGCCACCCACATCCCGCCTCGCGTGCTACACCTCGCGACTGGTCTCGACCCCGGAGCGGCCGGTGGCTGACCTGCTGGCCCTGTCGGCCAGGATCGTGGATTCCGGGCGCGTGGACCAACCGGTCAACCGGGTGAGCAACGAGCTCTCGGAGGTAGACGAGCACATCGCGGTCGTGGAGTCCTTCAGCCATTCGGTGGCGCTGCGAACCGAGGAGGGCCTCGTCGTGTTCGACGCGTCGGGAGCGCCTACTGGCGAAGCCGTGGTCGCGGCGCTGCGGGGATGGAGCGAAGGGCCCGTAAACACCTTGGTGTACACCCACGGCCACCTCGACCACGTGGGCGGAAGCCCCGCGTTCGTGTCGGATGCCGCTGCGAGGCGCCACCCCCGGCCACGGTTCGTCGCCCACGCCGGCGTCCGCGACCGCTTCGCGCGGTACCGGATGACCGACGGCTACAACCGCCACATCAACGCCCGCCAGTTCGGCTGGCTGCGCAACCCGCAGCTTCGCATCGGTGCCGGGGGCGCCGGCGAGCTCGACGCCACCGCGGGTGGTCGAAGCGGCGGAGCCTTCCTGCCCGACGACGTGGCCGAGCCCGACGTGGCTTACCACGGCCGAGCCGCCTTCTCGGTCGGGGGGGTCGACGTCGAGCTGCACCACGCACGAGGCGAGACCGACGATCACACCTGGGCGTGGATCCCGAGCCTGAAGGCCGTTTGCTCGGGGGACTTCCTGATCTGGAACTTCCCCAACGCTGGCAACCCTCAGAAGGTCCAGCGTTACCCAGCGGAGTGGGCAACGGCCCTGCGAACCATGGCGTCGCTGGAGCCCGAGCTGCTTCTTCCCGCCCACGGCCTGCCGATCGGTGGGACCGACCGGGTCCGCCGCGTGCTCTGCGAGGTCGCGTCCGCCCTGGAGCACCTGGTCGGCGAGACCCTGGCCATGATGAACACGGGAGCGTCCCTCGACGAGGTCGTCCACGGCGTGACAGTTCCCGCGGACACCCTCGCCCTGCCGTACCTGCGGCCGCTCTACGACGAGCCCGAGTTCGTGGTCCGCAACATCTGGCGGCTGTACGGAGGTTGGTGGGACGGCAACCCCGCGAGGCTCAAGCCGCCGCCTGATGCCGCCTTGGCGGCCGAGGTGGCGACCCTCGCAGGCGGAACCGAGGCCCTGGTGGCCCGGGCGCGAGGAGCCGCCGCCACCGGCGACCACCGGCTCGCTTGCCAGCTCGTCGAGTGGGCAACTCAAGCCGACCCGGCAAGCGCGGGTGCCCACCGGGCCCGCGCCGAACTCTACCAACAGCGCCGCGATACCGAGACGTCGCTGATGGCCAAGGGGATCTTCGCCTCGGCGGTCAGCGAGTCCGAGCGGCGCGCCTAGCCGACGGCTGGGTGAGGAGCCAGGAGGGAACGCACGAGCGGCTCAAAGTGCTCCAGCGGCTCGCTGCGGTAGTCCGAGTCGAAGGCCACCTCGTCGTACTTGGCGCAGAACTCAGCGGTGTAGTCGAAGTACGGCGAGTCGCGGTACTTGTCGCGCTCGTTGCGGTCGCCGCCGATGTGGTGCCAGAAGTAGTAGCCCTGGAAGATGCCGTGCTTGTCGACCATCCAGTGGTTGGCCTCGGAGACGAACGGCTTCAAGATGGCCGAGGCGATCGCAGGGTGGTTGAACGGCGCCAGGGTGTCGCCGATGTCGTGGAGCAGGGCGCACAGGACGTACTCCTCGTCGCGCCCGTCGCGCTCTGCGCGCGTGGCGGTCTGTAGGGAGTGCTCGAGGCGGCTGACCGGGAAGCCGCCGTGGTCGCGCTCGAGCAGACGCAGCAGGCCGAGCACCTGGTCGGGCACGAAGCTCTGGGTGACGTTGAGCTGCGGCATGATGATCGCCCAGTCCTCGGCGGTGGAGTCGTGGAACGCCTTGAACGTCGTTCGTTGCCCGGTCTGCTGCTCCGTCGCGGTCATCGTTTCGGCTCCTCTTCGAGATGATCCTCTTCCCCTCCAGGCTACCCAAACGGGGCCGGCTGGCGGCAGGAGGCCTACAATCGCTAGATGGACCGTGATCGCGCTCTGCGCCGGCTGGGCCCGGCCACAGGGTTGCTCCTCGCCGCCGCTCTCGTAGCGTCCTGCAGCGGGGGCAGCTCCTCTAACGGGGAAGCGGCAAAGCCGCCCAACCAGGTCCTCGCCGACGCGAAGGCGGCCACCGCCACGGCATCCTCGGTGCACGTCGCGGGCAGTGCCACGTCGAACGGCACTCCGATAAAGCTCGACTTAGTGGCTGCGCACGGACGCGGAGGCGGCACGGTCAGCGAGTCCGGCGCCACGTTCCGGGTGATCCTCGCAGGAACCAAGGTGTACCTGCGGGCCGCGGCAGCCGACTGGGACAAGCTGACCGGCAGCTCCAGCGCCGGGCAGCTCTTCGGTGACAAGTGGATCCAGACCACCACGGCCAACAAGGACTTCGCCGACCTGGCGAACCTCGTCGACATCTCCAAGCTCGTGGACGGCTTCACCCCCACCGGGACCGTCACGAAGAAGCCGGTGACCAAGTTCAATGGGACGACCGTCCTACCGCTGTTGGACAGCGGCGGTAACCAGGGGACCCTGTTCGTCGCGGCCACCGGGAAGCCGGTGATAGTCGGGGTGACCAACAACAGCGCCGGCAACGCCGGCTCCATCGTGTTCAACGGCTATGGCTCGGCCACGGCGCCGTCGCCGCCGTCGGGTGCCATCAACCTCGACCAGCTGCAACAGAGCACGGGCGGCTGAGGCAGGCCTTCGGCTAACGGCGGGTCCTCAGCCGACGGCGGGTCCTCAGCCGACTGCGGGTCCTCAGCCGACTGCGGGCACCGTCGGAACCGCCACCGGCGCGGCTCGCAGCCGCGCCGGGACCCCGACGGCGGTGGCCCCGGCGGGCACGTCCACGGTGACCACGGCGTTGGCCCCGATGCGGGCGCCGTCGCCCACGGTGATGGCCCCGAGCACCTTGGCGCCGGCGCCGATGAAGACGTCGTCACCGATGATCGGCGCGCGTTCTCCCCGATAGTCCCAGCCGATCGTGACCCCTTGGTGCACGTGGCAGTTGGCGCCGATGCGCGCCCCGGCCAGCACCGTCCCCTGTCCGTGAGAGATGAACAGCCCCGGGCCGATCTCCGGCGTCATCAGGTCCAGCCCCGGCACCGGCGCCAACAAGCCCTTGACCGCCCTCCCTGCCAGCGCCCCCGCTGGGTTGCCCCTGCTCAGGCGGAAATAGAAGATGGTCCGGAACTCGGCGAATGCATAGATGAGCCTCACGAAGGCGCGCTCGTCATCCTCCATCTGCACCATGGCCGCCCACCTGGTGACGTCGGCGTCGATCAAGTCGCGCTGGTCGCTCGCGCGGTAGGCGGCCACGGCTGCCAACGCCGCGAGGCTGCGGAGGCTTTCGACCTGGCGCAGGGCGACCTCGGCGGCGGGGTCCACCACGTCCAACCACCGGCGCCGGCTCACCCCACAAACGGTAGCGCTCCTTCGCAGGAGGGTTATGTGAGCGCCTCGGGGGCGGGGGTGAAGCCCGGGTGAAGGTGTGCGGTGTCGTTGAACCGCCTGATGACCCAGCGTTGCCCATGCAGCACCAGGTGGGAGATGGAGGCGTTGTCGGCGCCGCCGAAAGCAAATGGTCGACTGCGCGCGGCCAGGGCC
>JBPCRR010000012.1:0-3375 GCA_050996645.1 Acidimicrobiales bacterium
GAGTACTTCGGGGCCACGGTGAAACCCGGGGTGCCGGCCGGCACGATGATCGCCGAAATGCCCGGGCGCCCGCTGGTTCCATCGCCGGCGCGGCTGCTCGCCGGTGGCCCGGACGTGACAGCGGTGACCGTGACGAAAGACGTGATGTCGGTGCCAGAGTTGGTGATGAACGCCTTCGACCCGTTGATGACCCACTGGTCACCGTCGCGTCGGGCCGTGGTGCGCGTGCCGCCGGCGTCGGAGCCCCCTCCCGGCTCCGTCAGCCCGAAAGCCCCAAGGCGCTCGCCGCGGCACAACGGGGGTAGCCACCGCTGCTTCTGGTCCTCGGAGCCATACCTGTAGATCGGCATGGCGCCAAGGCCCACGCCGGCTTCGAGTGTTATGGCCACGGAGGAGTCGACGCGCGCCAGCTCCTCGAGGGCGAGGCACAGAGCGAAGTAGTCGCCGCCCATGCCGCCGTACTCCTCGGAGAACGGCAGGCCGAACAGCCCCATCCGGCCCATCTTGGCGACGATCTCGTAGGGAAACTGCCCGGCCTCGTACAACTCCCCGATCACGGGCGCCACCTCGCTTCGCGCGAAGCGCTCCACGGTGGCGCGCAGCTCCTCGTACTCCGAAGTCAACTGCCCGCCCTCGACCGTCTCCGGGCCGGTCACGTCGCGGCACCAGTGCCGGCGATGGCCCGCACCACCGATGAGGGTGACGGCCGGCCGAGCTGTCCCGCCATCCAGATGCTGGCCGCAACCACCGATCCGAGGTCGACGCCCGTTGAGATGCCGAGCCCGTCGAGCATCCACACCAGGTCCTCGGTGGCCAGGTTCCCCGTGGCGCTCTTCGCGTACGGGCAACCACCGAGGCCGCCGGCGGAGGAATCGAGGGTCGTGACGCCGTGTTCGAGCGCAGCCAGGGTGTTGGCGAGAGCCTGCCCGTATGTGTCGTGGAAGTGCACGGCCAGTGCCGGCGTCGCAACGCCCGCAGAGTCGAGCGCCTCTAGCAGTTCGCCGACGTGGCCGGGAGTGGCCATGCCGACGGTGTCGCCGAGGGAGATCTCGTGGCAACCGAGGTCGATCAGGCGCCGGGCGACTTCGGTCACGGCGCTGAGCGGAACTTGACCCTCCCACGGGTCGACGAAGCACATCGACACGTAAGCCCGCACCCACACGCCTTCTGCGAGGCTTCGGGCCACCACCGGCGCGAACCGCTCGAAGGACTCGTCGATGCTGCAATTGAGGTTGCGTTTGGCGAAGGACTCGGTGGCGCTGGCAAAGATCGCGACGTGGCGCGCTCCCGCGACGAGCGCCCGGTCCAGGCCTCGCTCGTTGGGCACGAGCACCGGGTAGCGCGAAGCGCGGTCCGCAGCCAGCGAGGCAAAGACCTCCTCGGCGTCGGCGAGCTGCGGCACCCAGCGCGGCGACACGAAGCTCGTCGCCTCGACCGTGTTCAAACCCGCCGCTACCAGCCGAGCGATGAACTCCACCTTGGTGGCCGCCGGGACGATCGTCGCCTCGTTTTGCAACCCGTCGCGGGGGCCAACCTCGTAGACGGTCACCTCCGCCGGAAGGCCGAGCTTTCGGTGCACGCCCGGGGCGGGTGTCACTGGCCGGCTTTCGGCTCGGATGGGCTGACCACCGCTAGCACCTGACCCAGGGAGACCTGCTCGCCGGCGCTGACGGCCAGCTCGGTGACCTCGCCGTCGACGGTCGCTCTCACCTCGTGCTCCATCTTCATTGCCTCCACCACCACAAGAGTCTGGCCCGCTTCGACCCTGTCGCCAACTCCGACGTGGACCGCGACCACCGCGCCCGGCATCGGACTGGTCAATGGGCCGCCCTCCACGGGCCCCACGCCCGCATCCGCGGCAGCGAGGCCGAGCCGCCGGAACCGCCAAGCCGATCCTTCGCGCCCGATCCAGACCTCCGCGCCGCTCGCCGCCACGTCATAGCGGCGGGTCACGCCACCGACCGTCGCCAGCAGCCCGTCAGCGGTCAGCCCGTCATCTAGCTGGCCCGAAGCCGTCACCGCCGGCTCCTCGCCCACCCTCACCGCCACCTCTCCTGGCCGAGCCATGCCTTCCATGCGGCCGCGCACCCCGATCTCGAGCTCCTGGCCGCCGGCCCGCCAGTGCCACACCGCCTCGGCGGGCTCGCCGAGGCGCCACCCGCCGGGGATCTCCCACGGATCGACCGCCCGCGACACAGGCTCGAGAACCAGCGCCGAGCGTAGGCCGAGCGCGACCGCCACGTCCGCCGGAACCTCCTGGCTGCCGGGCGCCACGCTGAGGAGCCGCTCGACCAGCCCGGTGTCGGTACGGCCCGCGATCACATCGGGAGATGCGAGCAGCCGGCGCATCAGCGCAACGTTGGTGACCACGCCGAGCGCCACGGTGGACGCCAGCGCGGCGTCCAAACGGGCGAGCGCGATGCCCCTGTCCTCTCCCCACGCGATCACTTTGGCGAGCATCGGGTCGTAGGCGGTGCCGACGACCGAGCCGCTGCGCACGCCCGAGTCCACCCTGACGTGTCCACCGACCGGTTCTCGCCAGCGCAGGATCGTGCCCGCCGAGGGGAGAAACTCGTTGTCCGGGTCCTCGGCGTAGACCCGCGCCTCGATGGCGTGGCCCCGGCGAGTGCTGCCGACGACCTCAGGCCCGAGGGCTTCACCGGCCGCGACCCTAAGCTGCCACTCCACCAAGTCGAGGCCTGTGATCATCTCGGTGACTGGGTGCTCGACTTGGAGGCGGGTGTTCATCTCCATGAAGAAGTACTCGTCGGGACGCTCCGCGGACACTATGAGCTCCACCGTGCCGGCCCCCTCGTAGCCCACCGCCCGCGCGGCCTCGACGGCACTCGCTCCTATCCGCGCGCGGGTGATGTCGTCGATGAGCGGAGACGGGGACTCTTCGATGATCTTCTGGTGCCGGCGTTGCAGGCTGCACTCGCGCTCGCCGAGGTGGACCACCGTTCCATGGCGGTCAGCGAAGACCTGCACCTCGATGTGGCGCGGCTGATGGACCCAGCGCTCCATCAGCAGGGTGTCATCGCCGAAGGCACCTCGGGCCTCGCGCCGGGCGGCGGTGATGGCGCCGGGCAGGTCCTGTGGGTCCTCCACGCGGTGCATCCCCTTGCCGCCGCCGCCAGCCGACGGCTTGATCAGGACCGGGAACCCGATCTCGACAGCCGCTGCGATCAGCTCTTCGTCGGGAAGCCCGATACCCGTCGTGCCCGGCACCACCGGGACCCCCGCCGCCGCAACGATGGCCTTGGCGTTGATCTTGTCGCCCATGGCCTCTATGGCCTCCGGGGGCGGACCGATCCAGGTCAACCCGGCGTCGCTCGACATGCGGGCGAAGGCGGCGTTCTCCGACAGGAAGCCGTA
>JBPCRR010000052.1:0-3620 GCA_050996645.1 Acidimicrobiales bacterium
TGGAGGTAGGGCGTGGCGAAGGTGTTGTCGACCACCACCCACCCCCCGCGCTGGCGCGTGGCGGCGCCGACCGCCGCAATGTCGACGATGTCGA
The DNA here is from genome assembly GCA_050996645.1 of Acidimicrobiales bacterium. Lineage (GTDB taxonomy): Bacteria > Actinomycetota > Acidimicrobiia > Acidimicrobiales > Palsa-688 > JBPCRR01. The sequence continues at coordinate 95 of JBPCRR010000052.1, forward strand.
GCAACGGGTTCGACGGCGTCTCCACCCACACCATCTTGGTGCTCGGCCTCCACGCAGAAGCCACAGCGGCCCTGTCCCCCATTTGCACCGCAGTGTGCTCGATGCCGCGGGAGCCGTGCACCCCGCCGATCAGGCGGAAGGTCCCGCCGTAGGCGTCGTCCGGGATGATCACGTGGTCACCTGGAGCGAGCAGGTGTAGCACCGCGTCCTCGGCGGCGAGGCCGCTGGCGAAGCAATACCCATGCCGAGCGCCTTCCAGCTCGGCCAGGCAGGTCTCCAGGGCCGCGCGGGTCGGGTTGGCGCTGCGGCTGTATTCGAAGGCGAGCGGCTCGCCCACAGCGGGCTGAGCGAAGGTCGTCGCCAATGAGATCGGCGGCACCACGGCGCCCGTGCGGGGGTCGGGAGGCTGGCCCGCGTGGACGGCCCTGGTCTCGAACCCTGCCGGCCGGGGCGCACTCATCTGGTCGACCCCGCCAGGAAGTCGAGCAGGTCGCTCCTGGTCAGGATTCCCGTCGGGTGCCCCCCGTCGAGCACCAGCACGGCCGGGCTGTCACCAAGTCGGCTCGCAGCGAGGTCGACCGCCTCCCCGGCGCCGATCATCGGAAGCGGCGGCCCCATCACCGCCGACACCGGGGCGTCGATCGCCGCCGGGTCGGCGAACGCTGCCTCCAGCAACTGGCGGTCGCTCACCGTGCCGATCACCTCGGCGAGCGCAAGGGGGGGCTCGCCCTGGACCACCGGCATCTGTGACACGCCGTACTCCTTCAACATGGCGATCGCCGAGCGGACGGATTCGTGGGGGTGCACGTGGACAAGGGGTGGAACCCCGCCGGATTTCCTGGCCAGCACCGCCTCGATGGTGTCGCCACCGGCGCGCAAGAAGCCGTGGTCTGCCATCCACCCGTCGTCGTAGACCTTCGACAGGTACCCCCGCCCGGAGTCCGGCAGTATCACCACGATGACGTCGTCGGGGCCGAGGTCACGCCCGACCCGGAGCGCGGCCCAGATCGCAGTGCCGCAGGACCCGCCGACGAGGACTCCTTCCTCCCTGGTGACGCGCCGTGCCGTAAGGAAGCTGTCCCGGTCGGAGACCATGACCACCCGGTCGGCGATGTTGCGGTCGTAGGCGGCCGGCCAGAAGTCCTCGCCGATCCCCTCCACCAGGTAGGGCCGGCCGCTGCCGCCGGAGTACACCGACCCCTCGGGGTCGGCGCCGACGACGACCACGTCGGGGTTCTGGGACTTCAGGTAACGGCCGACCCCCGAGATGGTTCCTCCTGTGCCGATGCTCGCCACCAGGTGGGTCACGCGGCCGGCGCTCTGGCGCCAGATCTCGGGGCCGGTGGTCGCCTCGTGGGCCGCCGGGTTGTTGGGGTTGGCATACTGGTCGGGCTGGAACGCGCCCGGCGTGGTCTCGGTCAGCCGGCGGGCGACCGAGTAGTACGAGTCGGGGTGGCCGGGGCTCACCGACGTGGGGCATACCACCACCTCGGCGCCGTAGGCGCGAAGCAGGGCGACCTTCTCTCGGGCGATCTTGTCCGGCATGGTGAAGATGCATCGGTAGCCGCGCCGCGCCGCCACGATCGCCAGCCCAACGCCGGTGTTGCCCGACGTCGGCTCCACGATCGTTCCTCCCGCCGCCAGCTGCCCGGCTGCCTCAGCGGCGTCGATCATCGCGATCGCAGGGCGATCCTTGACGCTCCCGCCGGGGTTGAGGTACTCGAGCTTGGCCAGCAGGTGGCACGACAGCTCGCGGCCGATGCGGTCGAGGCGCACGAGGGGGGTGTCGCCGACCAGGTCGAGCAGCGAGTCGGCGGCTTCCATTGGCGCTGCGGCATCGGTCAGCCTCGCCGAGCCGACACCCGCTTCGACATCCACGGGCTCGTCGGAGAGCACCGTCACGGGCAGGCCAGCGCGGTGCAGCCGCCGCGCGACCGCAGCCGCTTCGCTGGCGTGGCCGGGCGCCGCGAGAACCCCGACCGACCGGGGGATGTGCGCCCGCAGGTCGGCGATGGTGGCTTCGGTGATGTCGCCGGTGCCGGCAGCGCCCCCCGATGCGGCCGGGGAGGCGACTTGCAGCTGACGCCGGGCGCGCGCGGCCAGGCGCGGGGGTACCTGGACTTCACCGACGACGACCAGGACATCCATGTGAACGACGCTAAGTCCTGGCGACCGCCGCCGCTACCGGGTCAACGGCGGTGCCGGCTTGGGGCAGGCCGAGCCCGCCGATATAGCCGCCGCCGGCGCTCGCCGCGAGAAGCCCGATGGTGACGACGACCAAGGCGAGGCCGGAGAGCACCAGGTTGGCGATGCTCAGCACCTTGGCTGCGGTGCACATTCCCTCACCCGTCACCCACCCGTTGGTGGCGCGGATCTCCCGGCGGGCGTTGCCGACCAGGATCAGCGCAACGATCGCAGGGATCAGCGGGCAGAGGACAAACGACACGATCGACAAGACCAGCGCGGCGACCGCGGTGTTGGAAGTTCGTCCCACAGGCATGCCGTAGTAGCCGCCGTAGGGGCCTGGGGGTCCCGCGTAAGGGGCCTGCGGGTGGGCACCGGGTGGCGGGTAGGAACCCGGCGGCGGGTAGGCACCGGGCGGCGGGGGCGGTGCTTCGGGGTAGGGGCTGGGGCCGGGCGGCGGCGGCTCCGAGGTCATCGGGGCGAAGCGTAGCGGGCGCAGCGCAGCGCGGCTCCTATCATGCCCGCCTCATTTCGCCAGGCCGCGGCCCGTATCGGAGTGCGCAAATCGAGCAGCGGAAGGAGCTTGTCTGCCTTGCGGCTCACGCCGCCGCCGAGGATGAACAGCTCCGGCCACAGGTAGTCCTCCAACGCCCGGTAGTAACGCGTGAGTCGCTTGGCCCAGGCCGTCCACGACAGACCGTCGCGCTCGCGCGCCCCGGCGCTCGCTCGCGTCTCGGCGTCGCGACCGTCGAGCTCGAGGTGGCCGAGCTCGGAGTTCGGGATCAGGTTGCCGTCGTAGAGGAGGGCTGTACCGATCCCGGTCCCTAGCGTCGTCACGACCACCAAACCCTTCTGGTCCTTCGCCGCGCCGAAGCGAGCCTCAGCCAGGCCGGCGGCATCCGCGTCGTTGAGCGCCGTGACACCCGAGCCCAAAGCGGCGCCCAAGACCTCCTCCACGTTGGTCCCGACCCACGCCGGGTCGACGTTGGCGGCGGTGCGCACCACGCCGGCGGTGACCACGCCGGGGAACGTGGCGCCTACCGGGCCGCGCCAGCCGAAGTGGTCCACCACCCTGGCTGCGACGTCTGCGACGAGTTGAGGCGTGGCGGGAGCGGGTGTGGCGAGACGAAGACGTTCACCAGCCAGCTGCCCAGTGGCGAGGTCGACCACCGCGCCTTTGATGCCCGAACCGCCTATGTCCAAGCCGAAACCAAGCTGGCTCACCCGCTCATCATTGTCGTTCTCGTGCCAACCACGCCGAGAGCAGGCTGCGCGCCGGTCGGCGCGGGCCGGGGATTAGGGTATGGTGGTCGCATGATCCTTTACCTGCTGTGTGCGATCG
>JBPCRR010000121.1:0-5745 GCA_050996645.1 Acidimicrobiales bacterium
CATCTGGGCAAAGCGGGTCCACGGCATCGGCTCCTCGATCGGGTCGAAGCCCAGGTGCGCAAGCTCGGGCACCTGAGCCTCCACCTCGTCGGGGGCGGTGACGAAGAGCTCGCCGAAGGTGCGGGGATCGACAAAGCGCAGCTGGGGCGCTCCGGCGAAGCTGAGCACCACGTGAGTGTGCCGCTCGAGCGGGTCCTTCGGGGCGGCTCTCAGCAGTTGCCCGCTCATGCCGAGGTGGATCACCACCACGTCGTCGCTGTCGAGCCTCAACATCAGGTACTTTCCGCGGCGTACGGTGGAGACTAGGCGGCGCCCCTCCACCCGCTCCACGAACTCCTTCGGGGAGCGGTGCCTGCGAAGCGTGCGTGCTCCGTTGACCTCGACCTTTTTTATCCGCTTGGCGAGGAACTCCTTGTCGATCTCACGGCGGATCGTCTCGACCTCGGGAAGCTCGGGCACAGATCAGCGCCCGCCGGGCGTCTCCGCCAGATGTCTCGGAAGCTGGCCGCGCAAGGCCTCCCAGGCCATCCGCGCAGCGCCTTGCTCGGCCTGCTTCTTCGAGCGGCCGCGGGCGCGCCCAAATGCCCTGCCTTCGATGTTGACCACCGCCTCGAAGGCCTTCGCGTGATCGGGGCCCTCGTCGGTCAGCAGGTACACCGGCAGCTGGTCGAGCGCCCGGGCACACAGCTCCTGAAGACGGCTCTTGTAGTCCTGGCCTCCCGGGCCGGCCGCCGCCTCCTCGATGCGGTCGCCCAGCAGAGTCATCACGAGCCTTCGGGCATCCGGCCATCCCTTATCCAGGTACACCGCCGCGAGCAGAGCTTCCATGGCGTCGGCGAGTATCGAGGGCTTCTCCCGGCCGCCGGAGAGGTCCTCGCCCTTGCCGAGCAGCACCGCCTCCCCGACGCCCAGCTCGGCGGCGACCTCCGCGAGCGTCGAAGAATTGACCACCGCGGCTCGAACCTTGGCCAGCTCACCTTCAGCCATCTCGGGGTACGTCGCGTAGAGATGGATAGCCACCACCAGCCCGAGCACTGCGTCACCGAGGAACTCGAGACGCTCGTTGGAAGCCGCGCCGGGATTCTCGGCGCACCATGACCGATGCGCCAACGCCTGGGCCAGGATCTCCGGGTGGGTGGGCTCCCACCCCAGGGACGCGGCCAGCTCGTCGCCTGAAACGTGGCGATCCGGAAGGGTCGGCAGGGGGACCTCGGCAGCCTCAGGAGGCTTAGCCGGCCTCGAGCTTCGCGTACACGTAGTCGACAGCGTCCCGAACTGTTTTCAAGTCCTCGAGATCCTCGTCGTCGATCCGGAAGCCCACCGATCGCTCTCCGAGTTCCTCTTCGAGGGCCTCCACCAGCTCTATCAACGCGAGCGAGTCCGCGCCCAGGTCGTCGCCGAAGGACTGACCCTCGCTGATCGTGCTGGGACTGATCTCGAGGATGTCCGCAAGGCAGGAGCGAACGAGCTCGAACACCTGCTGGCGATCGAGGGGGCTGCGTTCGACGTGGGTCTCGGCGGGCACGGGTTCTCCTGTGGGGACGGCGGTGGGTCAACAATTGGCGGTAGCAGGAGAATTTACCGTGCCCACGCCAGCCGTGCCGGCCGCCGCCGGCGGGCAGGGCAGTCGGGCGGTTCCCGGCGGCCTCAGGGCTGTGCGGGTCCGGCAGGCTCAGGGCTGCGCGGGTCCGGCGCTCAGGCGGCCGGGGCGGTGATGGCCGAGGCGAGCAGGCCCACCAGGTCGTCGGCGACCGCGCGGTGCGCGACCTTGACGGCGTTGAGGATGGCTCGGGCGGATGAGGAGCCGTGGCTTATGACGCAGACCCCCTTGACACCGAGCAACGCAGCGCCCCCGTAGCTTTCGGGGTCGAGCTCGTCGGCGAGGGGAAGCAGGGCCGGGAGAAGTACGCGGGACGCCTCCTTAGCTTCGTCGGTCGCGTTCATGGCGGCGAGGACCGCGTTCATGGCGAACTTCAGCGACCCCTCCAACGTCTTGAGCACCACGTTGCCGGTGAAGCCGTCGGTGACCACCACGTCCACCTCGTCGGTCATGATGTCGCGACCCTCGACGTTGCCCACGAAGTCGACCGTCACGCCCGCCGCTCCGCCCGCGAGGAGCTCGTGGGTCTCCTTGACGAGCGGGGTGCCTTTGGTCTGCTCCTCCCCAATCGAGAGCAGACCCACTCGGGGCCGGTCCAGGCCGAACCGCTGGCGCGTGAAAGCCGAGCCCATCTGGGCGAACTGGACCAACCACGCTGGCGAGCACTCCGAGTTGGCTCCCGCGTCGAGCAGGATCGTCGGGCTCGCACCCGGCACGGGGATGATCGTCGCGATCGCCGGGCGCCCCACCCCCCGTATCCGCCCCATCCGCAACAGGGCGCTTGCCATGGTGGCTCCGGTGTTGCCGGCGCTGACCATCGCAGCCGCTTTACCGTCGCGGACCGCCTCGGCCGCGCGGACCAGCGAGGAGTCCTTCTTGGTCCGCACCGCCCGCGCCGCGTCGTCGTGCATCCCGATGACCTCCGAGGCGGGGAAGATCATCAGGTCCCCGGCGTCGGCAATGCAGTCCGGGTCACCCACAAGCGCGACGGCCAGCCCCTCTTCGGCGGCCTGGCGTGCTCCTGCGACTATCTCGGCGGGGGCACGATCGCCTCCCATGGCATCGACCACCACGGGGAGACCGCCAGCGGCCTCCTGGCTCAACTCACGTCGATGGCCTGCCGGCCCTTGTACCACCCACACGCGGGACAAACCACGTGAGGCAGCTTCGCCTGGTGGCACTGGGGGCAGACGCTGCGCGGCGGCGGTGACAGGGTCCAGTTGCTCGCCCGCCGGCTTCGGCTCTTGGCTTTTGAGGTCTTCTTCTTCGGTACGGCCATGCTCAAGGTTCCTGTTGGGAGTGGGCGGGCTCGATCCGCTCGGCGAACCGGACGACTCTAGCCATTCGGGGAGCCACCGCGCCGCTCAGGTCGCGCCGCTGCCCCCGACAGTAGGGCTACTTGCCGCCCAGCGCGTCCAACCCCGCCCAGCGCGGGTCGCCGGCGTCCGGCGCGCAGGTGCACGCCTCCTCGTTGCGGTCGGCGCCGCAGGTGGGGCAGAGCCCGGCGCAGTCCGGGCGACAGAGCGGCGCTAGCGGCAGCTCGAGGAGCAGCGCGTCGCGGGCCATGGGCCGCAGGTCCAGCGCCTCGCCGGTCAACACATAGGTGTCCTCGTCGCCGGCGGAGCGATTGCCGGCGGTCCCGGCGACGGCCTCGCCGCTGCGGCCGCTTGGAGTACCTGGGCGGTATAGCTCACGGACCCCCACGGACAGCTCGCCACTGACAGGCCGCAGGCATCGCCGGCACTCGCCGCTCCATGGGGCCGTGACGTGGCCGCTCACCTCGATCCCGCCGTCAAGCATGGAAAGCACCACCTCCACGTCCACGACTGCGTCCGCCGACACCGTGTTCCCCGCCACGGAGAGCCGGCCGATCCGGCCCCGGCGGTGCTCTGCGCGCCTCGCGCCCAGGGATCGCCGCAGGGCGGTTATGGGGACCTGGAACGACTCCGCCACCCGGCCGATGCTACAGCGGGGCCGCGGCTACAGCTGGTCCTGGTCGAAGAAGGCGTCCTCGCCGCCAAGGGTGTCGTCGTCTGGCTCCGTCGCCGTGGTCGAGCCCTCGGGGCCTGAGGCGGCCGCCACGATCGCCGGGGTGGCCGAGAGCTTCTGGCGCCCGGCGGCAACGGTCTTGATCGTGCGCTCGAGGACGATCTCGAACGAGGCCAGCTTCTGGTCGCAGTAGTCCTCGGCCTCGAGGCGGAGACGGCGGGACTCGTCACGCGCGTCTTCGACAAGGCGGCGCGCGGTGTGCTGCGCCTCCCGGACGATCTCGGTGCGCTGCACCATGCGTTCGGCGCGCAGCCGGGCCGCTTCGAGGATGTCCTCGCCTTCCCGGCGGGTCCTTTCGAGGTACTCCTCACGCTCTTTCAACATCCAGCGCGCGGCCCTCAGCTCGTCGGGGAGGCGCTGGATCGCCTCGTCGAGCAACTCGAGCACCTCGTCTTTGTTGTCGAGCTTGACCGAGGACGAAAGGGGCAACGCGCGGGTGCCCTCCAGCAGCTCCATGACCCGGCGCAGGAGGGTCTCCGAGTCCGGGCCGCCGGCACGGGGGTCGACCACGCTCATCGGGATGACCTCACGCGAACTTCTCCTTCAGCTTGGCGAAGACCGGCCCGGGCACCATGGTCCCGATGCGGTCCGCGCCGCCGAACCGGGCGAAGTCCCTCACATACTTGGAGGCGATGAAGGAGTACTCCGAGGAGCAGGGGATGAACAAGGTCTCGATCGCAGCCACGGCCTTGTTCATCTGAGCCTGCTGCAGCTCGGCCTCGGCGTCGGAGGCGACCCTCAGCCCTTTCACTATGACGTCGGCGCCCAAGCGGCGAGCCAGGTCGACGACCAAGCTCGAGAAAGAGTCCACTGACACGTTCTGCAGGTGGGCGACCGAGTCGAGGATCATCTGCTGGCGCTCTTCGAGCGTGAAGAGCGGCTCGCCCTTTTGAGGGTTGCGCACCGGCGCCACAACTATGTGGTCGAACAGCTTGGCGGCGGTCTCCACCACCTCGAGGTGGCCGTTGTGGAACGGGTCGAACGACCCCGGTATGAGCGCGGTTCTCACGTCGAGCCCTGCAGGGGCGCGGATCCAGGGGAAGCGGCGTAGTTTGGCCGAGCCACGACCACCACCGTACTCCCGTAGCGTTTCACCCTCACAGTCTCCCACGAGGGCGGTGGCGGCCAGCGTTCGCTCAACGGGAGGTCGCCCTCGGCGACCACCAGCGCCGCGCGCGGGGCCAGCAGGTCGAGGAGTGCTTCCCATCTGTCGAACGCGTAAGGCGGGTCTGCCAGCACCAGGTCGGCGCAGGGTGCGCCGGCCAGGTAGCCGAACACGTCAGCGCGGACGACCTTGGCCTGAGCCGCAGACTCGCCGAGGACCGCCAGGTTCGAGCGGATGGCCTCGATAGCGGCGCGGTCGGAGTCGATGAAGGTCGCCTCCTTCGCACCCCGAGACAGGGCCTCTATGCCGAGGGCTCCGCTCCCAGCGAAGAGGTCAACCACGCGCGCTCCCTCCACGGCGTCCAAGCTGTGGAGCATGGAGAACACCGCCTCGCGCACCCGGTCGCTCGTCGGACGGCTGCCCCGTCCCGGCGGAGCCCGGAGGAGCCGGCCCCTCGCGGCCCCCGCCACCACGCGCACCCCCTCCAGGGTAACGCCGTGACGCCTGACCCGGTGATCGTCTGCGTCGACTGCGGCGGACGCGCCCACCTGATCACAACCTGGGCCGCCGACGATCCCCCCGTAGCCGGCGACATCGCCACCTACCGCTGTGCGGACTGCGCCGACCGCTGGGACCTGGTCCTCGAGGACGACGACAGCCCCGGCGACCAAATCCAGTGGTGAAACAGATCAGCTGGTGAAACAGGCCTCGATTACCCTCGCCTCGTCGTGGGTCCCCAACGCACCTCGCTGATCCACCTGGCCGACGTGCCGGTCAGTCGCCTGAAGCGGCTCGGACCGAAGAAGGCGCAGGCCCTGGCGGAGGTCGGCATCCACACCGTGTTGGATCTCCTCACCCACTACCCCCGGCGCTACATCGACCGGACCAACCGGGTCCCCATCGCCGAGCTGGTGGTCGGCGAAGAGGCGATGGTCCTCGCCACGGTCCGGCGGGTCGCGACCCGCCGGACCGTGGCGAGGACCATCGCCTC
>JBPCRR010000128.1:0-3921 GCA_050996645.1 Acidimicrobiales bacterium
GGCTCACTGTGCCTCAATGCTAACTGGGATCGGCCGATGCCAATGGGAGCCGACCGGGCGGCGGTCGACCCCCGCTCAGCGCCTGAGGCCTGCGTGAGGGACGCGTTCGGGGTCCAGCTCGCCCCGAGTGGGGTTGTTCGCGTCGCGCTCGGAGAGGATCGGGTCCTTGACACCCCAATCGGCGCCGATCTCAGGGTCGTCCCAGGCGACGCCGAGCTCGTCGTCGGGGTTGTAGTAGTTGTCCACCAGGTAGGTGATCGTGAGCTCGCTCAGCGACGCGAAGCCGTGGGCGACCCCGGGGGGGATGAACACCCCGCGGCAGTTGTCGCCGCTCAGCTCCAGCCTCTCGGTGGCACCCTCGGTGCTCGACCCTCGGCGCAGGTCGTGCAACACCACCCGCGCTGTCCCTTTGGCGACTTGCCAGTAGTCGGCCTGGTGTAGGTGGTAGTGCAGGCCCACGACCGCACCGGCCGCCTTGTCCGAGCGGTTGGCCTGCACCATCTCGCGCCCGAGGGGAAACCAGCTCCGTCTGTAGGTCTCATAGAAGCGCCCGCGGGAATCGCCGTGGCCCTCCGCATCCACGATCCACACGTCGGATATCGCCTCGGAGGCATGGACGCGCGCCATCAATGACACAGGCTAGCCACAGGCCATGTGATCGGCGGCCGGTCGCCGCGGCGGTGGTGTCGGGTGGCCGGGTGGCGGCGGTTCGGGGGCGGCTGTGATGCTCGATGCCGGCGGTTCACGACTGCTTTCGCGGCCGGGGGCGAGCAGCGGCGCGGCTCGCCTGGTCCACCTTGGCCGCCTTCTTGACCACCGCTGCCTTGGTGGGCGCTGCCTTTCTGGCGGCCCCCTTGGCGGTCGCGCGCTTGGTGGCGGCGGGGTTGGCGGCGGGCTTGGCGGCTGGCGACCCCTCCGAGACGACGTGGCCGGTGGGATCGTCGGGGCTGTCGTCACCAGCTTTTGGGCCAGTACTGGCCTCGGTGCCGTCGGTGAGCATGGCCAGGGCGCGATTGACGTCGTCTGCGACGAAGCGCTCCGTGTAGGCCAGGATCGCCCCGGCCAAGATCCAGAACGGGGCCAAGACAGCGATTCCTGCCCTGATGCCAACGTTGTCGGACACCGAGGCCAGCCCAGTGGCGTAGAAGAAAAGGACGCCGATCACCAGGAAGATCGCGACGAAACTGAACGACAGCGACCTCACCCGCGCAGGCGACACAAGTGCCATGACCGCGTAATAGGGGGCGAAGAAGTAGCCGATCACGTAACTGGTGGCCAGCCCAAGGGCTATGACCAGCGCAAGCCACGGCGCGGCGGCCTGCAGGGCTATTCCGACGCCCGTGACCGACAGGGTGAGCCCGGCGTAGCGCAGCGGGCGGCCGATGCCCTTGGCGAACCAACCAGGGGTCCGCTTGCCGCCGTGGCGCACCCCGAGGAACGTGGCTCCGGCGTTGAGGGCGCCAAAGACGCCGCGGCCGAACGGTCCGATGTGGAACGAGCGCTGGTAGAAGAGGGCGAGATACACGACGAGGGGGATGAGCCCAGCGCCAAGCGACACCGCGCCGAGGTACTGGTAGCGCAGGGTCTTCATCGACATGAGGATCCTGGCCGCCTGCCGGAACGCCGGCGGCTTTTGGCCGAGCGCCATCGGGTCGACGAGCGCGGTGCCGCGGTCGTGGCTGCCGCGCACAGGCTCGGGCAGGCGCGTGGCGATGAAAGCGACGATGACGATCGGGACGATCAGCACGTAGAACGCCGCCCGCCAGGTGAAGAGATAACCGAGCACGCCCGCCAGCAGCGGCCCGACGATCCCGCCGATGTAGACCGCGTTGGTGTGGTTGGCGAACGCCCCGGGACGGGCTCTCGGCGTGTAGTAGTCCGCCAGCAGGGAGTTGTGGATCGGCCCGTTCGCGAGCAGGCCCAGGCCGTTGCCGAAGCGGGCAAGGGTGATCAGCGCCACCGTGGGGGCGAACCCGGTGAGCAACGAGAAGACCCCCGCCACGAGCCCCGAGATCACCACCAAGGGGGTCCGTTTGACCCTGTCCGCCAGGTAGCCGACGGGGACCGCTAGAAGCACCACGACGGCCACGTTGAGCGTGACCAGGCTGACGAAGGTCTTGTCAGACAGGTGGAAGGCCTTTTCGATGTCGGGCGACAGGGTCCCGAAGGCCGCCGTGTCGAACTCGTCGAAGAAGTAGAGCGCGGAGAGAACAACGAGCGGGAAGATCCACTCGCCGGCCGTATCCCGCTCAAAGATCCTTCGGAGCCACGCGAGCGGGCCGGCCGCGGCCGCCGCCGGAGGGATGGCCTCGGTGCTCATGACCCCATCGCGGCGAGGTGCTCGTGGTCGGCCGAAACCGCCGCGGGGTGGTGCCGCCGGCGCGGGAGACTACCGGCTCTTCCGGTTTCAGCGGGGACCGGTCCGTGACAGTGGCGGCGTTGCTCGAGGAGGCGGTCAAACCCGTCTGTCGTGCCAGCCATCGTCCCCTCCCCGGGCTGCTGCCGCTACAAGGCGGGTGCCAGTTCCCGGGAAGTTACACGGGGCACCGTAGCCGCCGCATCTTCGGAGGCTTCGCCCACCCGGGTGAGGCCTTGAACGGGCCCAGACCGTGTTGAGCGCAGAAGATATATCGCTACGCAGCCGTATGCAGCTGTGGCGGCCTCGCGTCCCTACGGCTTGCCATCCACAGGGCCGTGGCGACTATCCAGGCGTCACCAAGTGTCAGCCCCACCCGTTGCAGCAGCCCGACACCACGGGGTGCCAACGCGCTGGCGAGGAGGGAGGAACCCGACGCCAGGCCCACGGCCAACGAGGCCATCGACGCGGCGCGATTGGGGAGGTGCCGGCTGGTGAGCACCGGGGTCGCAGCCAGGCTCGCGTAGGAGATGCCGGCGGCGACTGCGTGGGGGGTGGCGCCGAGGGCCGAGCCGATTGGGGTGGCGGCTACTCCGATCGTGGCGACGGCGGTTGTGGCGAGGGTAAACGGCGCAGCCCCCGGAAACGCTTGGCGCACTTCGGCGGCGAAGGCCGAGACGCCGATCCCGAAGATCAAGAAGGCGCCCGTCATCGCCGCCCGTTGGGGCGAGTCGACGGCGGCGAGCCTGCTGATCGGATCGTTGACAGGCGAGTAGTCCGCCTTGATCGCACCGAGCAAGGACCAGGTACCGATGAACGTCAACGGGCCGGCGACTCCGGCCCACGCGCGCAACTGTTTCCTGGTTGGTCTCATGTCCGCACTCAGTCGACCAGGACCTCGACGGGACAGTGAAGGCCTGGAGCGCGGGAGAGCCGGTAGTCGCTGGTGATCAGCGCAACGTCGAGCATCTCGGCGAGCACGATGTAGACGGCGTCGTATGCCGTGACGTTCTCCCTCAGCTCCCAAACTCGGTGGAGGAGCGGCTCGTGATCCCAGCGCAGCGCTGCGAGGTCTGCGAGGTCGGCCAACGCTTCCGTGGCCCGCCCGACGTCCGTCTGGCCGAGGCGGACCCTTCGACGAAGTGCCGCTGTCACCTCGACGTCGAGCAGGTGTGGAACGTGCAGGTCGGGATCCAGGCGAAGTCGTTCTCTGGCGCGAGCCCCGGCACCCCCACTGCTGAGCAGCGAAGCGACAACGACCGAAGCATCGACGACGATCATTCGTCTGGGCGCTCGGCGGCGACGGCGTCACGCGCCGCGGCGAAGGTCAGCTGGTCACCGTGACGCTTTGCCGCCCGGTCCAGGAGGGCCCCAAGCGACGGTCGCCGCGCCAGCCGGGAGAGCGCCTGCCTGGTGAAGTCGGACAAGCTCATCCCGGCGGCGGCCGCACGGCGGCGCAGCTCAGCATGCACGTCATCTGGCACGTCGCGGACCTGCAGCATCTTGGTCACCCTAACATGCTAGCCACATGCTGTTACAGACGTGGCGCATGCACTCGGTGGCTC
>JBPCRR010000164.1:0-3471 GCA_050996645.1 Acidimicrobiales bacterium
GACGATCAGCGTGGTCATCTCGGGTCGCCATCGTGAGGCCGCAACGAGCGTGGCCAGGCCGAGGGTCCCCGCGCCGATGACCGCGGCGGTCAACTCGGTGCTCGCCCCGCCAGCGGGAGCGGCGAGCGCGCCGTGGACCCCGCACGCGGTCGGCTCGACCATCACGGCGGCCTCATCGCTCCAGCCATCGGGCACCGCATGGAGCTGGCGGTCGTGGGCGACCAACGATAGTGACCACCCACCCCCGACCTCTGAGCAGTAGCCGGTCTGCAGACCCGGCTGGAGGTGACCGCCTGTCAGCCGCTCGCAGCGGTTGGTCTGGCCCGCGGCGCACGGTGGGCAGGGCGGCTCCATTCCCCTGACAGCGCACGCGAGTACCGGCTCGATGACGACGCGGGCACCTGAGTCGGTCTCGGCCACGACTTCGTGACCGGGCACGAACGGAAAGCTCACGACCGGCTCGAACCAGCGCGACGACCGCCCCTCGACGGTCGCCAGGTCGCTGCCGCAGATGCCCGAAAGCCGCGGCCGCAACCGTTGCCAACCTGGCCCGGGCAGCGCCGGAGGATCGATGTCGGCCAGGCGCAGGGGGCCCACGCGGCTGCCGGCTCCGGCGCTCAGCCCCGCCGCCGCGCGTGCGGCCGCGAAGCGCGCCACGCTTCGTTCCACTTGCAGCGCCTTCATGACCTCGGCCCAATCGGCAACAGCGGACGCGGGCCCCCCGGGGCCTTTGGCCAGTGCTCCACGTGCCAGCCTCGCTTGCGCGCGATCGCAGCCAGCTTTGTCTCGGGGTTGACAGCGACCGGGTGGCCCGCCGCCTCGAGCATGGGAAGGTCGCTGGCCGAGTCGGCGTATGCCACCGCCTGTTCGAGGTCGAGTCCGTTGACCCGTGCGTAGTCAGCCATTATCAGCGCCCTTGCCTCCCCGGTGGGAGGCGCCTCCACCAGCTCTCCGGTGAACCGGCCGCCCCTTTCACCCAACCTTGCGCACACGACCTCGTCGAAAAGGGGCCGAAGCGGCTCGATCACCACGTCGAGCGCCCCTGTTATGAGCAGCGTGCGATGCCCCAGAGCCCGGTGCTCGCGCACCCGCCGGATCCCGGCAGGAAAAGACTTGGTTAGGACCAGGTCGCTCCATAGCTCCCAGCCGTCCTCGCGCAGGCGTTGCACAGGCGCACCCTCGTAGCGGCGGTAGAAGTGGCGCAGGAAGTCCCCGCGGTCCGAGCGGTCGAGGGCCAGCAGGCGGGGGGCTTCTCGCAGGATTCGCCCCACCGAGCGCACCCGCTCGGCGTCGTCTTGGTGGCGGGTGGAGAGCCACGCGTAGGTGTCGACGACGTTGGAGGCGATGAGGGTGTTCTCGAGGTCGAAGACGGCCAGCTGGCGGTCGGCCGACAAGACCGCTCGTCGGCCCCGGTCCTCACGGCTCATCCCGGTGGTGCCCCGCTGCGACTTCTTCGGGCTCCCACTGGCCGGCGCCAGGCGGACCCGCGCGTGGGCGACCACCGACGGCAGGTAGACCTGGTGGCAGAAGTGCTCCCAGTCGATTACCGCCGGGTCGAGGCAGAAGTCGCGCTGGTCGTCGGGCGAGAGCGACTGGTGCAACTCCAGGAGCCTGTCGACAGCGAAGATCGCCTCGGTCTCGGTGTAGTCGCCGTAGAGCTCGACGTAGGACAAGGCGCGTTCGGCTTCCTCCTTCCTCTCCTCGAGTCTCGCAGCGGTGTCGGCCTGTCGCCCTCGAAGTGGAAGCGCCTGCAGGGCTCTCTCGCCGGCGCCGAGCGCCCGGGTGGCTTGGCGGAGCTGTCGCTGCACCCTGTTGCGGCCGGGGAAGGTCCACTCCGGCACGTTGATCGGCTGGTCCCGGCTGTCTGCGAGCGGATGCTCGGTAAACCAGCTTCGGACCAGGTCGACCAGCTGGCGGTAGCGCAACGGGTTGCGCGCGCCGGACGCCGCGTGGATGACGTCGGGCTCTTCCAGCGGGCCGCGCGCCGCGACGGCGAGGATCGTCGCCACCACCAGGTCCACCGGGATCACGTCGACGATCCCTTCGGGTATCCCCGGAAACTCCTTGAGGAGACCCTTCGCGTAGCTGATGATCACCGGGTCGGCCATCCGGAACCCTCGGATCCAGCCCGGCACCGGCTCGGCCAGTGCCGACTCGATGATCGACGGGCGAACGATGGTGAGCGGCACTCCAGCGCGGTTGTCGAGCAGTGCGCGCTCGCCGAGGGCCTTGGTGTAGGCGTAGGCATCGGGCCAGCCAAGGCCCTGCGCCCGAGCCTTGCCGAGGGCCACCATGCGGTCCCTTACCCACTCCTCCCGCAGTTGCTCCGCCTTGGTGGCGAGCAGGGGAGTGCCGGCGGCGCCGAGCTCCGAGCGGGCTCGGGAGGAGAACCTCCCGAGCATCTTCGGGTCGCGGCTCGCCGATTCGGTGTCGGTGCGCGCCCGTCGCGCGGCATCTACCTCGGGCCGCCATGCCACGTCGGTCGCCCAGGGTGTGTCGACGAGCATCGCCTCGGGGGCCCTGCCGCGCCGGCTGCCCGCCACGTAGGCGGTGGATAACGCGATGAGATGAGGCGGCGCGGCCGCGACGCCGCCTCTTTGGTGGAGCGCGGCGATGGTCGCCGCGACCCGGGAAGGGCCGAGCAGGTTGATCTCCACCGCGGTGTCGAGCATCGAGTCGAAGCTGACCGTCGCCGCAGAGTGGATCACGGCATGGCAGCCCGCCAACGCCTCACGGCCGGCGTCGTCCAGCCCCAGGCCGTCGACTCCCACGTCGCCGGCCATGACGGTGATCCGGCGCTCCATGTCGGCGTCGAAGCCTTCCCCGAGCTCACGCCGCAGGCGGTCGAAGCAGTTGTTGCGGAGGATCTCCCGCCGGACCCGATCCGCCGCGCCCCGGCGCCCCGGGCGGACCAGGAGCGCCACCTCGCAGTCGGGCACCGCGCGCAGCAACCGCTCGACGACTGCCGTGCCGAGGAAGCCGGTCGCACCCGTCACGGCGATGCGCCGCCCCCCGAGAACATCTCGGAGCATGGTTCTGTCTACCATTTGGTAAGTGCTCAGTGCTAGCCGGCTGCCGCGTGCCGCTCGGACGGACCACCCACCGGCGCGCCCGCCCACCCGTGAGCGGATCCTCGAGGCGGCGCTGCGGGCTTTCGCGTCCCGGGGCTACGAGGCTGCGTCGCTGGATTCGGTCGCCGCCGACGTCGGGGTCCGCAAGCAGACGATCCTGCACTACTTCTCCTCGAAGGAGCAGCTGCTCGAGGCGGTGATCGACGCTGCCGGCGCCTCGCTGGTGGGCACCCTCGAGGAGTCTGTTACAGCCGCCGGCCCCGGGTGGGACCAGATCGAGGCCATCGTGCGCTCGGTGTTCCGCCTGGCCGGGCGCCAGCCCGAGCTGCTGGGGCTGCTCCGGGAGGTCAGCCGGCTCGGACCGCCGGCAGCGACCAGGCTGCGCGAGCGCCTGGAGCCG
>JBPCRR010000254.1:0-2909 GCA_050996645.1 Acidimicrobiales bacterium
GGGGTTCACCCGGCTTTTTTTTTTAACCACCGACTGTTTCTTTGTGCGTTGGGCTCCGTTGGTGCCCCATCCCAACGTGGCGAGGCTTCGCGAGGTGGCCCGCCAAGCGGCGATGCAGAGCCGTCGGATGCACCTGCCGGAGGTGACGGGACTGCACAGCTTCCTCGAGCTCGCAGGATCGCCGGAGTCGGCGGGAGATGCCGACTGCATCGGGCGGGTGGCCCTGGCTGAGCCGGGCGGAGTGGCTCCGTCGCTTCGCTTCCCGGTCGCGCTCGTGGGGCCCGAAGGCGGCTGGAGCGAGGCCGAGCTCGGCAACGGCCTGCCCACGGTGGGCCTTGGGGCGACCGTGTTGCGCTCGGAGTCGGCTGCGGTGGCACTCGGGGTCCTGCTCGGTGCTCTGCGGGGCGGATTGGTCGGGCCGCGATGAGTCATAACCACCATGCAGCCGCTGGCGCTGCGTTGCTCGAGGCGTCTCCATCCTCAGCCGGCTTCCCCGAATGCTTCGGGGTGTACGTGCACGTGCCGTTCTGCCGCCGCCGCTGCGACTACTGCGCCTTCGCCACCTGGACTGACAGGCACCACCTCATGGGTGACTATGCCCGCGCGTGCGCGACCGAGGCCGCCACGTCGGATCTACCCCCGGCCACGTCTGTGTACTTCGGCGGCGGAACGCCCTCGCTGCTCCGGGCTGCCGACCTTCTCGGAGTTCTCGACACCTTGGCGCTGGCGCCCGATGCGGAGGTCACGGTTGAGTGCAACCCCGACGACGTCGACGCCGAGCTGTTGGGCGCCTACCGCGCCGGTGGCGTCACGCGGCTGTCGTTCGGAGCCCAGTCGATGGCCGAGCACGTCCTGGTGTCGCTGGGCAGGCGCCAGGACCCCGCCGCGGTCGCCGCGGCGGCCCGCCTCGCCGGCGGGGAGGGTTTCGCCGGCAGCTACAGCGTCGACCTGATCTATGGAGCCGTGAACGAGACCGTTGACGACTGGCGTCGCAGCGTCGAAGCGGTGCTCGCCCTGGATCCTCCTCCCTCTCACGTCAGCGCCTACGCGCTGACCGTTGAGGCGGGCACGCCCCTCGCTCGCGACCCGGGCCGTCATCCCGACAGCGACGATCAGGCCGACAAGTACGAGGTTGTCGACGAGATGCTCGGCGATGCTGGGCTCGCCTGGTACGAACTGTCCAACTGGGCGCGCCCCGGCGCCGAGTCCCGCCACAACCAGCTGTACTGGAGCCAGGGTCCTTACCGGGGGATCGGCTGCTCGGCGCACTCGCACGCTTTGGACCCCGCCGGGGGCGGGTCGAGGCGTTGGTGGAACGTGCGGGCCCCCGAGCGCTACCAGCGCCTGGTCGCGGCCGGCGAGTCGCCCGAAGCGGCGGGCGAGACGCTCGACTCCTCGGCCAGGCGCCGAGAAGGGCTCGAGCTGATGTTGCGAACGCGCAGTGGGATACCGGCTGACAACCTCGACCACGAACCGGCTATGTCAGGGTTGGTGGAGCGGGTGGGGGAGCGGGTGGTGCTGACCCGCCGGGGACGCCTGCTCGCCAATGAGGTGGCCCTGCGGATCCGGGCCTGAGCCAGGGAGCCGGCTGGTTCGGCTCACAGCCTCCACGTGCTGCGCCGCCCGGGCCGCGTCAGCACGGCCTGTGTGCCTGCGATCAGCAGCGCCACGAGGAACCCGATCCCGGACAGCACCGGGAATAACGGGCTCACGTGCGCGCTCTGCTGCTTGGTGGCCAGGGGCAGCGTCGACGGTGGCGGGGGGAGGTTGTTGCCGAGGGGGGCCACCGTCGTGGTCGTTTCTGGAGGAGCGGTGGTCGCCGGAACTGTCCGTCGGGGCGTTGTCGAGGTCGTGGTCGACGGACGTCGGGTGGTGGGGGGCGCCGAGGTGGGTGGAGGGGTGGTGGGCGGCAGCGTCGTGGTGTTGCGCACCGTGGTGGGGACGGTTGTGGATGTGGTGGTCGTGAACAGCTGCGCGGGGGAGACGCGAGCAGGTGCGCTGTGTGCCGCGGCCGTGGAGCAGAACAGCCCCGCGCCGCACGCGGCCGCAACGCTCAGGCTGGTGACCGCTCGACGCACCCCAACAGTGTGGCCGTTCATCCAACCAGCTGCCCGAGATCGCAGGGGAGGTGCTCTTCTCAGAGGGCGAGGGGTGCCGGAAGAGGTGCGGGTCGTGGCCCGACCCCCAAGAGCAATGGCCTCAAGGCTCCCTCGCCAGGTGTCCCTCTTTTATCCAGCGCTCGGCTTCGCAGTGGCTCTTCAGGTGGACGAAGGTGACATGCGAGAGGGCCGGCGACACCATCGCAGCGCTGAAGCGCTCCTGGTAACTGGCATGTTGGGTCCACGCCCAGCGGATGATCGACTTGTAGGGGTCCCATGAAAAGAGGTTCTGGATCGGCTCTCGGTTGCCGTTCCAGAGCTCGTCGCGACCGATGACCCGGCGAACCGTGCGGGCCACCACCTGGCGCATCACTGTTCGCCGCGGAAGGTCCAGCCAGACCACGGTGTCGGCCCGTTGCCACACCGGCCCGTCCACCACCACGGAGCGGTAGTTGCCGTCGATGACCCATCCGTCCATCGAGGTGATCTGGCTGACCTTGGCTCTAAAGGTGTCCGGGTCGATCGCCTCCCAGCCGGCGAGATGGTGGATGGCGTCGAGCTCGACATGGGGGATGGCGAGAATTGCGGCGATTCTCTCCGCCAGATGGGTTTTGCCCGAGCCGGCGTTGCCGACGACCGAGACGCGCCGCACCGGCTCCATGGTGACTGATCGGTTGGAAGATCAGCAACGTCGACCGCGAACGCCAGCCTGCCACGTCGATGTCACACCCCGGTCGTAGGATACGAACAGACGTTCCCTTGAGTTGGGATGGTGTGGGATGTGCGAGCGGTTGGCCGAGATACGACAAG
>JBPCRR010000273.1:0-10032 GCA_050996645.1 Acidimicrobiales bacterium
TCTCCAAAGCGCCAGCTCCCGTCAGACCCCGGGTGAACCGGTCATTCAACAAGTCCCGCCATCCGGAGATTCTTGGTGAGGCAATGAATCACCGTTCCCGGAGGATTTGACTTGAGGCAACGGGCCGGGCTCGGCCGGCCCTTCACCTCCAAAGTTAGGCTCACCTAACTTTAGGGTAGCCTTACATTCACCCCCCCTACCTGGAGCCCAACCGTGGTCGCCACGCTCGTGATATTCCTGCGAGAGAGCCTCGAAGCCAGCATCATCGTGGCCATCCTGCTCGCGTACCTCGACCGCGCGGGGCAGCGCCGGCACTTCAAGGACGTGTTCGTAGGGGTGGCGGCAGGTGTGGGGTTGGCAACGGTCGGCGGGGTGGTCGCCTACGTGAGCCTGCGCACCTGGGCCGGATCCCGGGTGCAGACCATCTTCGAGACCGTCACCTACCTGCTCGCCGCGGCGGTGCTCACGTACATGACCTTCTGGATGCGCTCGCACAGCCGGACCATGTCGGCCGACCTGCGCCGGCGCGCCGACGCCGCTTTGTCGCGAGGCGCCCGCGGCGGGCTGACGCTCCTCGCGTTCCAAGCGGTGGGTCGCGAGGGGTTGGAGACGGTGGTGTTCACGCTGGCGATCGTGTTTGCGACCTCGGCGAGCGGGGCGCTCGGCGGCGCCGCAATCGGATCGGCGGCGGGGCTCGGGGTGGCGTTCGTCATCTACAAGCTCGGTCACCGGCTGAACATGGGCCGGTTCTTCAAGGTGGTGGGCGCCCTGCTCATGGTGTTCGCCGCGGGCTTATTGGTCGACGCGGTCGAAAACCTCCAGGAGCTCGGCTGGGTCCGCTTCTTGACCGACCGAGCCTGGAACACGGGGACGACCCTCCGCCAGAGCAGCAACCTCGGCGACCTGGCCCATGTGTTCTTTGGCTACGCGGACCGGCCGACTGTCCTGCAGCTAGCGGTCTATGCGGTGTACATCGTGGTCGCAGTGGGACTCTTTCTCCACCTCGAGCGCCGCCAGCGCCCGGCTCTCAGCGCCGAAAGTGTTTCCCAAGGGCGTCCACCTGCTGCTGGTACGACGAACGGATGCCCTGGCCATAAAGCGCCAGCGGCGCCTCCAGCATCCGCTCGAAGGTGAGCTTGCACACCCGCTGGCCGTGCTCGATCATAAACGGCACGTCATGGGCCCGGACCTCCAGCGCCGCCCGTGCACCGAGGAAGCGGCGCTGTGGGTCGAAGCCGAACCCCGGGTCGAAGAACCCGGCGTAGTGGGTCCGCAGCTCCCCGCTGGTCGGGTCGTAGGCGGTCATCTCCGACGCCAGCGAAGGCGGTATGGACACCGCCTCGTTGGACATGAGCAGGTAGAAGCGCTCCGGCGTCAAGATGAGGCGGTCCCCGGCCTCGCTGCGCACCTCCTCCCAGTAGGAGTCGGGCTCCACGGGTGCGCTGGCGGTCATGTCCAACAGTGGGGCACTGTCCCTTGCCCTGTAGCCGACCCGCCTACCAGGGCCGCCGCTCAGGTCTAGGCCGAGGAACATCCCGCCGGCGAGCGCCAACGCCTCGGGCGCCACCGGTTCCCCGTTGCGGTAGAGCAGGGGCTCGAGGCGGTGGTGCTCCCGGACCTCGTCGTCGGACAGCTCGGCGCGTCCCGCTGAGAGCCGCAGCTGGTTCAGGGCGAGGTTCTCCCGGACACGGATGGGAAAAGACAGCGGCACCACCTCCAGGTAGAGCCGCCCCTCGTAGCCGGGTGCTATCTCGTCGAAGCGGTAGCTGTGATCGGTGATGACCCGGGTGAACACGTCGAGGCGCCCCGTCGAGCTCTTCGGGTTGGTCTTGCCCCGGATCCCCGCCGGCAGCGCGAGGCGCTCCTTCAGGGGGATGAGGTAGGGCCGCTTGGTCTCGAGGACCACTCCCTCGTTGTGAAGGGGGATCTCGTCGATGATGTAGTCCTTGACCTTGCGCTCGACGGTCTGGTCGTCGGGTAAGAAGCTGCACTGGATGCGGTAGGCGACCTCGTCGAGGCGCAGGTCCAAGCTCGCGGGCTGCACGTTCTCGAGCGGGACGGTGAACTCGCCGGCGTGGATGACCCCCTGGTCGATCGCGGCGAGCAGGTGCTGGCTGGCGAGGACCCCCTCGCCGGGCGGCAGGTCCAACCACGGGGTGGCCGGGCTCGACGACAGCGACACCGCCAAGGCTAAGCGCCGTGCCCTCGCCGGCGCCACCCGGGCCCTCGCCGGCACCACCCCAGCCGAGGGTCGGTTGGCAAGGTAGTGAGTCATCACTATACTTCGGTTTCGTAACCATCCGACTGTCAGCCGAGGAGCGCCGCCGCCAGGTCCTCGCCGCGGCGATCGACGAGTTCGCCAAGGGCGGCCTGCACGGCACGTCGACCGAGGACATCGCCCGCGCAGCCGGGATCAGCCAGCCCTACCTGTTCAGGCTGTTCCCCACCAAGAAGAGCCTCTTCCTCGCAGCCGTCGAAAAGACCTTCGACAGAGCCCGCGAAGTCCTGCTCGGCGCGGCGGGAGACCGCAGCGGCCCCGAGGCGTTGGCCGCGATGGGCGCGCAGTACCGCGTGTTCCTCGAGAACCGGACCCTGCTGCTCACCCAGATGCACGCCTTCGCCGCCTGCGACGACGCCGACATCCGCCTGCTCACCCAGACCTGCTTCGGGCGGCTGTGGCGCGAACTCGGCGAGGTCGCCGGCGTGAGCGACGAGGACGTGGCCACCTTCGTAGCGCGGGGGATGCTGCTCAACGTCGCCGCCTCGATGAACCTCGGGGAGGTCGCCGACATGGGATGGGTCAAGGCCTGTCTCGGCTCGCACCTTCCCTACGCCACGGCCGGGCAGGTCGCGTCATGACCCCGATGCCCCGTTCCCGGCTCATCTGGACCTTCGTCGTCACCTCGGTGGCAGCGTTCATGGTCTCGCTCGACAACCTCGTCGTCACCATGGCGCTGCCGGCGATCCGCCGTCACCTTCACGCCAGCCTCGCCAGCCTGGAGTGGACGGTCAACGCCTACACCCTCAGCTTCGCCGTGCTGATCCTGACCGGGTCCTCGCTCGGCGCGACCGCTTCGGGCGACGCAGGGTGCTCTCCGCCGGCCTCGCGCTGTTCACAGTGGCAAGCGCCGCTGCCGCCATGGCGCCCAACGTGGGGGTGCTCCTCGTCGCAAGGGCGGTCCAAGGGGTGGGAGCCGCTGCCGTGCTGCCGCTCACGTTCACGATCCTGTCCGCGGCGCCGTCGGAGCGCCGCGGAGCCGCCCTCGGAGTCCTCGGCGGCGTATCGGGGCTCGCGGCGGCCGTCGGACCCTTGTCGGCGGGGCGGTGGTCGAGGGCGCCTCGTGGCAGTGGATCTTTTGGATCAACGTTCCGATCGGCCTTGCCTTCCTTCCCTTCGCCCTCACCAGGCTGGACGAGAGCAGGGCGCGCGCGAGGCTCGACCTGCCCGGTCTGGCGCTGGCGGGCGCTGGCCTGTTCGGCATAGTGCTGGCGCTGGTGCGCGAGGGCGGCGACGGGTGGACCTCGCCGGTGGTTCTCGGCGGGCTCAGCGCCGGTGCGGTCCTGATGATCGGCTTCCTCGCCTGGCAGGCCCGGACGGCGTCACCGATGCTGCCCCTGCGCCTCTTCCGGTCGCGCACCTTCAGCGCCTCCAACGCTGCCTCGCTGCTGTTCAGCTTCGGTATGTTCGGCAGCATCTTCCTGCTCGCGCAGTTCCTCCAGATCGCGCAGGGCTACTCGCCACTGCAGGCCGGGTTGCGCACCCTGCCCTGGACGGCCATGCCACTGCTCGTGGCACCCATCGCAGGGCCGCTGTCGGACCGCATTGGCGGCCGGCCGTTCATGGTGGGTGGACTCGCGCTGCAGGCCACCGGGTTGGCGTGGCTGGCGTCGATCACCAGCCCTGGCGTTGCCTACGCCTCGCTGGTGCTGCCGTTCATCTGCTGCGGGCTGGGCATGGCGCTGTTCTTCATCCCGGTGGCCAATGTTGTGATGGGTTCGGTCCCGGCGAACGACCAGGGCGTGGCCTCGGGCACCAACAACGCCTTGCGCGAGCTCGGCGGGGTTCTCGGCGTCGCAGTGCTCGCCACCGTGTTCGCCGGCCACGGCAACTACGGCACCGTGGCGGCCTTCAGCAACGGAGTGCGCGCGGCTACCTGGGTTGGCGCAGGAGTGGTGGCGGCAGGGGCGTTCGCGGCTGCAGTGGTGCCGCGCCGGCGCCGCAGCGAGACAGCGCCTGGGGCGCTCGCCGCCCTCGAGCCTCTGGCGGCCTAAAGGTGCCATTAGGCCCGTACCTTTGCGCCTCACCTGCGCCGGCGCAGACTGGCCTGGCGGTGGGCGAGGAGCATGAGCTCCGCGTCGCTCCAGGTCGCATCCTTGGGGACCATGAGGTTCTCCAACGCGGCGCACGCGCTCTTGGTCATAGCCAAGGCGAGGGGGTCCATCGACAGGAGCCGTTGCGCCAGTGACCTCGCCGCCGGGGCCAACGCGTCGTCGGGGTAGACGTGGTTGACGAACCCCCACGCTTCGCCTTGCCGCGCGGTGAAGCGCTCACAGGCCATGGCCACCTCCTTCGTGCGGGCGGGGCCCAGCTCGCGCATGAGACGGGGAAGCGCCTGCCAGGACAGCGGAAGATCGAGCTCCACCTCCGGGATCGAAAACCACGCCGACTCGGCGGCCAACCGGAGATCGCAGCAGCTGAGCAGCACCACCCCACCTCCCACGGCAAGGCCGTTGACGATGCCGATCGTGACCTGGGGAAGGCGGTCGAGCAGCTCGCAGGTGCGTCCGCCGACGTGGACGCGAGCGCGGCGATCGATGTCGTTCACCGGCGGGTCGGCGCGCTTGTCGCCCAGCTCCGCCCCGGCGCAGAAGGCCCGGCCCGCACCGGTCAGGGCCACCACCCGCGCCGAGTGATCCGTCTCCAGGTCGACAAGCACCTCCTGGAGCTCGTCGTGGAGCGCGAGGTTCAAGGCGTTGAGCTTCTCGGGCCGGTTCAGGGTGATGGTTACGAGCCCGTCGAGGTCGGCGGATCGCTCCACGCGGATGTGCTGAGGCGCTGGCATCGCCCGATTCAACCACCAGCGGGCACTGGCCCTGGGCTGGGCTGGTCCTACGAGGCGGTCTCCTCGCCGCTGTCGCCGTAGCCGATCGGCGTGATCGACGAGCCGGTCCCGCCCTCGGCACCGGAATCCGAGCCCTCGTAGGCCTCGGCCACGTAGCCGCCGGCCCCGCCGCCCTCGCTTCCGATCGAGGCCAGCCAGGCGCTGAGGTCCTCGGTGCCGCCGCTCTCCTCCTCCGAGGTCCAAAACGGCAGCCACTCCGCTTCGGGAGCGTCGAGGATCAGGTCCCTGTAGCGGGGCATGCCGGTGCCGGCGGGGATCAGCTTGCCGATGATGATGTTCTCCTTGAGGCCGAAGAGGTGGTCGGACTTGCCCTCGATTGCGGCCTCGGTGAGCACCCGGGTAGTCTCTTGGAACGATGCCGCGGACAGCCAGCTGTCGGTGGCCAGCGAGGCCTTGGTGATCCCCATCAGCTCGGGGCGGCCCTCAGCGGGGCGGACCCCCTCGGTGACCAGCTGGCGGTTGGCCTCGGCGTAGATCCTCGAGTCGATGCGCTCTCCGGGTAGGAAGTGGCTCTCGCCCTGCTCGGCGACGAGGACCCGGCGTAGCATCTGGCGCACGATCAACTCGATGTGCTTGTCGTGGATCGACACCCCCTGGTCCCGGTACACCTGTTGCACCTCGCTGACCAGGTACTGCTGGGTCTCGCGGATGCCCTTGATGTCGAGGAGCTGCTTGGGGTCCTTCGGGCCGTCGACGATCGCGTCGCCGGCAACAATCTCGGCGCCGTCGTGGATGCCCTCGGCCAGCTTCGCCCGCAGGTTGACGTTGTAGACGTCCTCGCTCCCGTCGTCGCCGACGATCGTGATGCGCCGGGCGTTGTCCTCCTCCGAGATCCGCACCACCCCCGAGATGCGCGACAGGATCGCCGCTCCCTTCGGGGTTCGGGCCTCGAACAGCTCGACCACTCGGGGGAGGCCGTGGGTGATGTCCTCGCCGGCTATGCCGCCGGTGTGGAAGGTACGCATGGTCAGCTGGGTCCCGGGCTCGCCGATGGACTGCGCGGCGATCACGCCCACGGCTTCGCCGAGCTCGATCGGCAGATTGGTGGCCAGGGAGCGGCCACAGCAGGCGGCGCAGACCCCCTGCTCGGCCTCGCAGGTCAGCACCGAGCGGCAGGTGACCTCGCTGACCGCCGGGTCGTCTCGCAGCGTCGCCACCACGTCGGGGGTGATGTCGGTGCCGGCGGCCACAACGACGCCGCCGGCCAGGGTCACGTCGCGGGCCAGGCGCCGGCCGTCGATGCGGGTCTCGAGGTAGGAGCGCACCTTCTCGTCGTCGGCCACGATGTCGGGAATGCGGATGCCGCGGGTGGTGCCGCAGTCCATCTCCCGGATGATCAGCTCCTGCGCCACGTCGACCAGCCGGCGGGTCAGGTAGCCCGAGTCGGCGGTGCGCAGGGCCGTGTCCGCCAGGCCCTTGCGGGCTCCGTGGGTCGAGATGAAGTACTCGAGGACCGAAAGGCCCTCCCGGAACGAGCTGAGGATCGGCCGGGGGATCATCTCCCCGCGGGGGTTGGACACGAGGCCCTTCATGCCTGCGATCTGGCGGACCTGCTGGGGGTTACCCCGGGCCCCGGAGTCGACCATCATGTCGAGGGGGTTGAACGGGATTGCCCTGAGGGCGTCCTCCATGGCCTTGCCGACCTCGGAGTTGGCGGAGGTCCAGATCTCGATCTCTTTCTGGCGGCGCTCGTCATCGGTGATGATCCCCCGCTTGAACTGGGTCTCGGCCTTCTGGGCCTCGGCCTCGTAGCGGGCGATGATCTGCGGCTTGGTCGGCGGCGTTCGCACGTCGTGGATGGAGATGGTCAGTCCGGACTGGCTGGCGTAGCGGTAGGTGAGGGTCTTGATCTTGTCGAGGCTGTCGGCCACCGTCACGCGGGGGTAATTGTCGGCGAGGTCCTCGACGATCGACCCGATGGAGCGGTGTCGCTTTCCCACGACTTCGTTGATGTACTCGAAGTCGTCGGGCAGTGCGGTGTTGAAGATCATCCGACCGGGCGTGGTCTCCACCGCCTCGTACGCCGGGCCACCCTTGCCCGAGGAGCCACCATCGGCCAAGGGGCCAGTGGGGCGGCGCCAGGTGATCTTGGCGTGCAGGTCCAGCTGTTTGTCGTCGTAGGCGCGCTGGACCTCGTAGAGGTGGCGGAAGACCCTGCCCTCGCCTAGCGCGCCCGGCTTCTCGAGGGTCAGGTAGTACGCCCCGTAGACCATGTCCTGGGTCGGCGTGACGATGGGCCGCCCCGTGGCCGGCGACAGGATGTTGTTGGCCGACAGCATCAAGATGCGCGCCTCGGCCTGCGCTTCGGCGGACAGGGGCAGGTGCACGGCCATCTGGTCGCCGTCGAAGTCGGCGTTGAACGCCGTGCACACCAGCGGGTGGATCTGGATGGCCTTGCCCTCCACAAGCACCGGCTCGAAAGCCTGGATGCCGAGGCGGTGCAGAGTTGGCGCACGGTTGAGGAACACCGGGTGCTCCTTGATCACCTCTTCGAGCACGTCCCAGACCTGCGAACGGCGCCGCTCCACCATGCGCTTCGCCGACTTGATGTTCTGGGCGACCTCGAGGTCCACCAGCCGCTTCATCACGAAGGGCTTGAACAGCTCCAGCGCCATCTGCTTCGGCAGGCCGCACTGGTGCAGCTTGAGGGCCGGGCCGACGACGATGACCGATCGCCCTGAGTAGTCGACCCGCTTGCCGAGCAGGTTCTGGCGGAACCGCCCCTGCTTGCCCTTGAGCATGTCCGAGAGGCTCTTGAGCGGCCGGTTGCCGGGCCCGGTGACCGGCCGACCTCGCCGGCCATTGTCGAACAGCGCGTCGACCGCTTCTTGGAGCATGCGCTTCTCGTTGTTGACGATTATCTCGGGCGCGCCGAGGTCGAGGAGGCGCTTCAGGCGGTTGTTGCGGTTGATGACACGGCGGTAGAGGTCGTTGAGGTCTGATGTGGCGAAGCGGCCGCCGTCGAGCTGGACCATGGGGCGCAGCTCGGGGGGGATCACCGGCACGGCGTCGAGGATCATCGCCCGCGGGTCGTTGGCCCGCTTGCCGTGGTCGTCGCGACGGTTGAACGCGGTGACAATCTTCAAGCGCTTGATGGCCTTCTGCTTGCGCGGGACCGACAGCGGCCGCCGGCCGTCGACGGGGTCGATCGCCTCGCGGAGCTTGACCTCCTCGGAGTCGAAGTCGATCTCAGCGATGAGTTGCGCTATGGCCTCGGCCCCCATGCCGCCGCGGAAGAACTCGCCGAAGCGGTCGCGCAGCTCCCGCCACAACAGCTCATCCTCGATGATCTTGCGGGAGTGAAGGTTGCGGAACTCGTCGAAGCTGCGCTTGACGAGGTCCAGCTCGCTCTCGGCCCGGTCGCGGATCGCGGCCAGCTCCTTGTCCACCTGGCGCTGGCGGGCCTTGATCTCGGAGTCCTTGGCTCCGTCTTTCTCCATTCGGGCGAGCTCGTCCTCGAGGGCCTTGAAGCGGCGGTCGAGGTCGAGGTCGCGCGCCCGCTCGATCTCGGTCAGCTCCTCGGCCAGCTCGGCCTCGAGGTTGGGCAGCTCCGCGTGGCGCTTCTCCTCGTCGACGTAGGTCACGAGGTTGGCTGCGAAGTAGATGACCTTCTCCAGCTGCTTGGCCTTGAGCTCCTCGCGCGCCTCGGTGCCCATGAGCAGGTACGCGAGCCAGCTGCGGGTGCCGCGTAGGTACCAGATGTGCACGACCGGGGCGGCGAGCTCGATGTGGCCCATGCGCTCCCTGCGGACCTTGGAGCGGGTGACCTCCACCCCGCAGCGCTCGCAGATGATGCCCTTGAAGCGGACCCGCTTGTACTTGCCGCAGTAGCACTCCCAGTCCTTGGTCGGACCGAAGATCTTCTCGCAGAACAGGCCGTCCTTCTCCGGGCGCAGCGTGCGGTAGTTGATGGTCTCGGGCTTTTTGACCTCGCCGTTGGACCAGCTGCGGATGGCGTCGGCGGTTGCCAGGCCGATGCGGAGCTGCTCGAAGGTGTTTACGTCAAGCATTGCGCCACCCCGATGCCGAGCTGCTCGCAACTGCATTCAGAACCATGTTTACGTCAAGCATCGTGCTAGAACCCTCTCTCTGCGGCGCGGCGCGCGTCTTCCTCGTCGGAGCCACGCTCCGGTCGGCTGATGTCGATGCCGAGCTCCTCGGCTGCGCGGTAGACGTCCTCGTCGAGCTCGCGCATCTCGATCTCCTCGCCGGTGGTGGATAGCACCTCGACGTTGAGGCACAGGCTCTGCATCTCCTTGATGAGCACCTGGAAGCTCTCGGGGATGCCCGGCTCTGGGATGTTCTCGCCCTTGACGATCGCCTCGTAGACCTTGACCCGCCCGAGCACGTCGTCGGACTTGATCGTGAGCAGCTCCTGGAGTGCGTACGCGGCGCCGTAGGCCTCGAGAGCCCACACCTCCATCTCCCCGAACCTCTGGCCGCCAAACTGGGCCTTGCCACCCAGCGGTTGCTGGGTGATCATCGAGTAGGGCCCCGTTGAGCGCGCGTGGATCTTGTCGTCCACGAGGTGGTGGAGCTTCAAGATGTAGGCGTAGCCCACGCTTATCGGGTTGTCGTAGGGCTCCCCGGTGCGCCCGTTGTACAGGGTCGTCTTCCCGTCGGCGCCGATCAGGCGCCCCTTGTTCCCGTAGTCGGTGCCCGGGGCCTCGGGCTGCAGCTTGGAGAAGATGTCGGAGATGGTCGGATGGCGCCCGGCGTCGGACTTCTCATCCCAGTGCGCCCCATCGAACACCGGCGTCGCAATGTGCACCGACGGCTCGCCCACCGGCCGGGTCTTGCGCTCGATACCGCTGACGGGGGTCTTCGCCAGCGCGTTGCCCTGCCAACCCCAGCGCGCGGCCCAACCCAGGTGGCTTTCGAGAACCTGGCCCACGTTCATGCGGGAAGG
>JBPCRR010000327.1:0-3222 GCA_050996645.1 Acidimicrobiales bacterium
GTCGATTTGCTTCTCGGGGGGCAGCGGCAGCGTGTCGGTAATGACCACGCGGCTGATCTCGGAGTTCTTCAGCCGGTCGACCGCGGGATCCGACAGCACCGCGTGGGTACACATGGCCCATACCTCGGTGGCCCCTTTGGCCATGAGGATCTCGGCAGCCGCACAGATGGTGCCGGCGGTGTCGATCATGTCGTCGATCAGCACGCACATCCGGCCCTCCACGTCACCCATGACATCGAGGGCCTGGACCTCGTTGACGGCGTCTTTTGGGCGGCGCTTGTAGACCGCTGCCACGTCCACCTGCTCGCCAGCGTGGCGGGCAGCCTGCTCGGCCACCTTCGTCCTGCCGGTGTCAGGCGCCACCATCACGAAGTCCCCGCTCGGCGCGTGCCGGCGCAGGTACTCGGTCAGGAGAGGCACCGCAGTGAGGTGGTCGACGGGTCCGTCGTAGAAGCCCTGGATCTGGCCCGAGTGCAGGTCCACCGACATGATCCGGTCCGCGCCGGCGGTGGCAAAGAAGTCCGACACCAGGCGGGCGGTGATGGGCTCTCGGCCCTTGGACTTGCGGTCCTGGCGGGAGTAGCCGTAGTAGGGGCAGACCGCGGTGATCCGCCGCGCGGAGGCGCGCTTGGCGGCGTCGATCATGATCCACTGCTCCACAAGGGAGTCGTTGACCGACCTGCCCGGGGTCCGGCAATGCGACTGGACCACGAAGAGATCGCCGCCGCGCACCGAGGTCCCAAAGCGCGGACGGATCTCGCCGTTGGCAAAGTCGACGAGGTTGGTCTCCATGAGCTCCAGCCCCAGGCCCGCCGCTATGTCGGCCGCCAGCGCCGGGTGGGACCTGCCGGTGATGAGCTGCAGGTTGCGCCTGGGGACCAGTTCCACTGCGTCAGCCTCTGTTTCTCACGTCGCTGTCTCTCACGTCGCGACCTGTGTCAGGTGACTTCCTCTGCGCTACCAGTGAAGCACGCCCCGGTGACCGCCCCCGGCGCGACGACCGACCCCGGTGGCAGGTAGGCCCACGGGCCGACGTTGGCGTCCTCGCCGATCCGCGCCATTCGGGCGACCGTGGCGTTGACCACCGCCCGGGCGCCTACCACGCAGTCCTCCAGTTGGGTGCCGGGGCCGATCTCCGCACCCGGTGCAACCACGGTCGCCCCCTGCAGGTGGGTCCCGGGGTGCAGGGTGACATCCTCGGCGAGCTCCACGGCGGTGTCCACATAGGTGTGCTCCGGATCGGCCATGCTCACCCCCCGCCGCATCCACCGCTCGTTGATACGGTCCCGAAGCTCGGCCTCGGCTACCGCCAGCTGGGCGCGGTCGTTGACCCCTGCTGCCTCCATGGAGTCCTCCACCCGCAGGGAGGCGACCGGGTAGCCAGCGTCGTGGAGGACCGAGACGATGTCGGTCAGGTAGTACTCGCCCTGGGAGTTGTCAGGCTGGAGCCGGCGGAGCGCGGGAGCCACAACCGAGCGGCGGAACACGTAGATCGAGGTGTTGACCTCCCCCACCGCCAACTCCTCCTCGGTGGCGTCGGCCTGCTCGACGATTCGCGAGGCGCGCCCGTCCTTGCTGCGCACGACCCTCCCATAGCCGGCGGGGTCGGTCACTTCAGCTGTGAGAACCGTCGCCGCCGCGTCTGCAGCCCGATGGGCGCGGACCAGGGCGGCGAGTGTGGGAGGTCGCAACAGCGGGGTGTCGCCAGGAAGCACGATGATGTCGCCGTCGTCGAAGTCCTCGTCGGGAAAGGCAGTGAGCGCCACCGACACCGCGTCGCCCGTGCCGCGCTGGACCCGCTGCTCCACGAAGTCGATGTGCAACCCCGAAGGGGGCTGCTCGCCGACCGCCTTGGTGACCATCTCGGCGCCGTGGCCCACCACCACCACCGCCCGGTCCAAACGGAGCTCGGCCAGGGCGTGCAGGACGTGGAGGACCATCGGCCGCCCGCACAGGACGTGGAGGGGCTTGGGGCGCTCGGATCGCATCCGTGTGCCCTCGCCCGCCGCCAGCACGACGGCGGACAGGGGACGGGCTTCGCTCACTTCGTAGTTTCTACCAACATCGCGACCAAAGTGTGCGACTCTGGATGCCGCCGCGATGGCGGGTAGTTCAATTGGCAGAACGCCGGACTTTGGATCCGGAGGTTGCAGGTTCGATCCCTGCCCCGCCAGCTCGCTCGCTCGGCACTCTGCTCTGCTGCCGGGGGAGCTCTGGTCGTCAGCTACTGGCGCGCCTTTCCCTCCAGCCGGGAGTGCCGACCGGGGGTCGGCTGCACGCGCCGGCTGCCGAGGTGACGACGTCGGAAAGGCGTTGGCTACGCTCCCCAGACTATTTATGTACTCTGGGTAGAGGAAGTTCCCAAGTGCGATATTCAGGAGGCGAAGCTCCCTTGACAACCGCCGATCGATCGTCCGACTGGAATACCCGTTAGGCGACCCAACGTCGACCTTGCCAACGCCGACATCGGCCGTTGGATCGTCGCCGGTGACCCCCTGTTCAGCCACTTCCTGGCTGCGCTGTCGGCGGTGTTCCCCAACGGCGAGGACTTCTTCGTCGACTCGGTTCGCAACTACCGCGACGTGGTGGAGCACGACCCGGACATGAAGGCCAAGGTCAGGGGATTCATCGGGCAGGAGGCGATGCACGGGAGGGAGCACCGCTCGTTCAACGAGCGGCTCGCGGCGGTCGGCTACCCGACTGCCGCGTTGGACAGCCATCTGCTCAAGGTCGCGAACCGCCTCCGCAAGCTGCCAAAGCCGGTGCAGCTGGCGATAACCGCTGCCTCTGAGCACTTCACGTCGACGCTGGCCCACGCGCTGTTGTCCGACGAGGAGACGCGCCGGACACTCTTCGCCTCCCCCGACGGCCAGCTCCTGATCACCTGGCACGCGCTGGAGGAGCTGGAGCACAAGGACGTGGCCTTCGACCTGTTCGAACGGGTCAGCGGCAGCTACGCCGTCCGGATGCTCGGGCTCGGGCTCGCGGCGGTTGGGTTCGGCAGGGTGGTACTCCTCGGATATGTGCGGGCAGCCTCCGGCGATCGCCGGCACCTGAACCGCGGCGCCTTGAAGACCCACCGCCGCAACCTGGCGAAGCAGAGGATGGTCTCGCTCGAAGCTGGACGCGAGATACTCGAGTACGTCCGTCCGGGCTTTCACCCCCGCGACATCAACACCGACGCCCTGGTCGTGGAATGGCGGCAGGTGCTCGAGCCCCAGA
>JBPCRR010000309.1:0-3131 GCA_050996645.1 Acidimicrobiales bacterium
GCGCCGTCGGGCGAGATCCACGACGCCGGGGACCACTGCCCGGTGCTCGAACGAACTGCGCCGACAGCCACGAGCCCATTGTTGAGCGAAGCCAGCCCCTCGATCAGGTGACCGTCCCCACCAGCGAAGCTGGCATCAGCCGAGCTGACGCGGCTCCAGGCGACGCCATCCGCCGAGCTCCACAGCCCGGCGTCGACGCCGGCGAGGCTGGTGATGGTGCCGGCCATGAAGACCCCATGAGCCGTAACCGCCACAGTCCTGATGGAGGCGCCCGGCTGGGCGCTGACGGCTCGTTCGGCGTCCGCGAGACGCGACCAGTGGCTGCCGTCTGTCGAGTACCAGATGGCGAGCTGGTCGCCGATGTGGCCGACAGCGAACACCCCGAGGCCGCCGGCGCCGACGACGTCCATCCCGGCGGACCCTGGTGCGATCGGGAGGTCCTTTCCGATGACCGCCTCGAATGGCAAGCCGGCGCCCTGAGAGACCCAAACAGCCGGCTGGGAGTTGGTGCCGTCGCCCGCTTCGCCCACCACGACCGTCCGCGATCCCCACTGGGCAACCGCCGTGGCCCGGCTGTAGGGTGCCGCCGCGTCGAGTGATGAGGGAATCCAGGACTTCGCGTCAGGTGAGCTCCACACGGTTGCCGAAGTTGCCCCGTTCGCCGAGGTGCGCGTACCTGCGGCGATCCATCCCGGGCTCGGCGGCGAAACTGCGGTTGGCGATAGCATCCGGGGCAGGACCGCCAGTCCGGCGATGGTCGAGCTGGGGCCGCCTCCGAGGTCGAGCGGCGCAGCGGTGGACCTCGACCACACGAACGGGGTGAGATTGACCGCTGGGGGCCGGGTGACCTCCACCGAGGTTGGCGTGACCGTCGTCGGCGGGCTGGCTCTCCTGGCACCGCCGCTGCAGCCGGACAGCACGCCCGCGCCCAATATGGCGACGGCGAAGCCGCGAGCAGCGACGGCCGAGCCACGGCGGTGGGCGATTGGAAAATATCCTCTCAGCGGTTGCTCAGACGGAAGCCCCCGCCCTCACCTCTGCGCCTCCATGGCCACCAACGCCGCCGCCCTTGCCGTTCGGCCTCCACCTCCGCCAGGATCTCCGGCCCGACGGCGGTGACTATGGAGTCTGCTTCGTCGAGCAGGCGGGCGATGTCCTCGGGAGCTTCCTCAGGCTCCTTTTCAACGGTCGGTCGAACCAGACTGCCCTTCACGAAGGTGGCGTCGATGATGTCGCGTTGATAGCTGGAGCAGCCTTCGGGGCAGCGCCACGGCGCCTCGGGGGCCAGGTTGAGCACACAGAACCTGGCTACCTCTCCGGTGTCGTATGTCCGACTCTGGAAGTGGCGACAGTCCTCGCGCATCGGCACGGTCCAATGGTGGCATGTCGGACGCCGCGTGTGCCCGTCGGGGCTCCGGGACATTACTTCGCCGAGCTAAGCGAGGTTTAGGATGAGGGTATGGAGGTGTCGGGGCTCCCGAGCCAGCTGCGTCTGGCGGTCCTGCGGCTCTCGAGGCGCTTGCGTCAAGAGACGGTTGGCCAGGTCACGGCGTCCCAACTGTCCGCGCTCTCCGCGTTGGCCAAGCACGGCGAGCTCTCGCTCGGTGAGCTGGCAACCATCGAGCGGATCGCACCGCCGTCGATGACCCGGATCGCTGCGCACCTCGAAGAGATCGGGCTCGTCGAGAGGAGGGTGGACGCCAGCGACCGGCGGGTGGTCAGGGTGGCGCTCACCGAAGCGGCCGAGCACCTGCTCGACGAGACCAGGACCCGCCGCGACGCCTTCCTGGCCGAGCGGTTGCTGGGTTTCAGCGATGCCGAACGCCGAGTTCTCGCCGAAGCTCTGCCGTTGCTCGAGAGGCTGGCCTCGGAGGACCGCTAAAGCGGGAGGTCGCCGGTAGCCGCGCGAGTCGTGCCGTGGTCGCGGTAAGCGGAGATGGCGTTGCGGGCGATCGTCATCTGGTGCACCTCGTCGGCTCCGTCGGCAAACCGGCTCCACCGCGCCTGCTTGAGCATGTCCGCGAGCGGCGTGTCGGTCGAGTAGCCGAGCGCGCCATGGACCTGGATGGCTCGGTCCACCACCCGCCACAGGGTGTTGGCGACGAAGTGCTTGGCCATCGACACCTCGGTCTTGAAAGGCAGCCCGGCCTCGAGCTTGTACGCGGCATGCAGCACCATGAGCTTGGCCTGATACAGCTCCATCGTGCTGTCGGCGATCAGCCACTGGATGCCCTGCTTATCGGCGAGCAGCGAGCCGTGCGAATAGCGATTGAGCGAGCGGTCCACCATCATGTCGAGGGCCGTCTCGCATTGGGCTATCCAGCGCATGCAGTGGGCCAGGCGCGCCGGCCCCAGGCGTGCCTGGCCGAGCAGATGCCCCTGGCCTCGGCCCCCGAGGAGGTTTCCGGCCGGCACCCGGAGATCGGTGAGGCGGATCTCGCAGTGGTTGTGGCTGCCCGACATGGTCTCGATGTCGCGGACCACCTCCCAGCCGTCAGAGGGCAGGTCGACGAGAAAGGCGCTGTTGGCGGCCTGTGGGATGTCGGGATCGTCCTCGGTGCGCGCGATCAGAATCGCGAAGCTGGCGGACTTGGCACCGCTGATGAACCACTTGTGCCCGTTGATCACCCACTCGTCACCGTCGGGGTAGGCGCGGGTCTGGATGAGGGTGGGGTCTGACCCGGCCACCTCGGGCTCGGTCATCGCGAAGCAGGACCTGGCTGATCCCTCGCACAGAGGACGCAGGTACTTCTCCTTCTGCTCGTCGGTCGCCCAGTGCAAGAGGGTGTGCTGGTTGCCCTCGTCGGGTGCCTGGCAGTTGAGCACGAACGGCCCGAACCCCGACTTGGCGGCCTCGGCGGACACCGCCGCCATGGCGGTTGGTCCGAGGCCCATCCCTCCCCACTCAGGGGGCATGTGGGGCAGCCACAGGTGCCATTCGTGAGCCTCGCGACGGAGGTCCCCGATCATCTGGACCAGCGCCCGGCGGTCGCTGCGGTGGTCACCTGTCGAGTCCGCCCGGAGCTTGTCCTCCGCGGGCTTGACGACGCTGTTGACGAACTCCCGGACCCGGAGGCGGACCTCCTCGACCTCGGGGGCGAAGGTGAAGTCAATTGCCAAGGTGAGAGTCC
>JBPCRR010000320.1:0-18950 GCA_050996645.1 Acidimicrobiales bacterium
GAGTTGACCTTGGCGTTGGTCTGGTCCAGCCGGTATTGGTAGTAGGAGTAGAGGACGACGCCGCTGAACGCCGCGCCTACCGACAGCGCGAGTATCAAGCTCGAGATGCCGAGCAGGCTTCGAGGAAGCAGCCGGTGGCGGATCGAGCTCCGCGCGGCGCCGCCCTCGGACCCTGTGCCCCCCTCGCGCGCTGGGGCTCGCGGGGTTTGCCCGGGCCCCGGCCCCTGCGCGGATGGCCGGTCTGGTCGGGGAGGACTCGCTGGGGTCGAAGGGGTCGTGAGACCCGCTGCCCGGGAGCGGGGGATCGGTCTGCTCGCTGCATCATCCCCCGGGCTCGACCTGGCATCCCCCGGGCTCGACCTGACTCCCCTGGGACTCAATCTGGACACCGGCTGTGTGGCCGGGCCGGGGTCGGCGCCGCTCTGGCCGGCAGCGCGAGCGCGTCTAGGAGCCGCGTCGTCCGCTCGGTCGCCTCTGGCCACCCGCTAACGGTACCCCGACGGCCCGTGTACCACCGACGCTGCGCCGGGTAGGGTGCGGCCGGTGCCCCTGTTGATAGGCGTCCTGGCCCTCCTCGCCGCGGAGCTTGCGGTATTGGTCGAGGCGGGCCGCCTCATTGGGGTCGTGCCGGCGGTGCTGTTGCTCATCGCCACCGGCGTATTCGGCCCGCCGCTGGTTCGCCGCGCGGGTTTCGGGGTGTGGCGCAGGGCGCGTAGTCGCCTGGACCAGGGGGAGGTGCCGGGTCGAGAGCTCCTCGACGGCTTGGTGCTGCTTATCGCAGGCGTCCTGATCTGCGTGCCAGGGTTCATAACAGACATCGTGGGGGGGCTGTTGCTGCTTCCCCCGGTGAGGGCGGTGGCCCGCGGGGTCGTGCTGCGGCGATTCGCGCGGAGGACCAGGCTGGTGATGGCCACCTCGGCGATGGTTAGAGACCGTGCTGGCGTTCGAGGCACTGTTACCGGCGCAGCGCAAGCGGGCGGGTGGAGCGGAGGCGCCATCGAGGCCGTGGCCCACGAGCGGCAGGGAGGTGCCATCGAGGCGGTGCCCCCCAATCCGCCGCCGGCAGCGCCCCCGGCACCGCCGCGGGGAATACCCCTGGCGCCGCCAGTGGGAGCACCCCCGCCGTCAGTGCCGGACGAAGGCAGATGACGCCCGGGGCCGCCATGAAGCCGGGGGACGTCGTCGACCTCGGATCGGGTGTTCGCCGCATTGTGGCCCCGAACCCAGGCATCATGACCGGTCCCGGTACCAACACTTACCTTCTCGGTAGCGACAGCGTCGCCTTGATCGACCCCGGGCCCGACGACGACGCCCACTTCGCCGCGTTGTGCGAGGCGGTCGGCGATCGGCTCCGATGGGTGTTGGCCACCCACACACACATCGACCACTCGCCGCTTGCGGCGAGGCTGA
This sequence comes from Acidimicrobiales bacterium, assembly GCA_050996645.1. Lineage (GTDB taxonomy): Bacteria > Actinomycetota > Acidimicrobiia > Acidimicrobiales > Palsa-688 > JBPCRR01. The sequence goes on from JBPCRR010000320.1 coordinate 1,411, forward strand.
AGACAGCCACGGGGGCGCAGGTCCTCGGGTTCGGGAAGGCTCCGACGGTCAAGGTTCCGGGGCTCGACTCGCAGGACTTGACGTTCTCCCCTGACCGCCGCCTCGCTGACGGGGACGTGCTCGAGACGCCCGAGCTGACCCTGGCCGCCGTACACACCCCAGGGCATGCGTCAAACCACCTGTGCTTCCAGCTGAGAGACACCGGGTTGCTCTTCTCTGGTGACCATGTCATGTCGGGGTCCACCGTGGTGATCGCGCCACCCGATGGGGACATGGCGCTGTACCTGGAGGCGATCGAGCGGGTGCGGGACCTCGCTCCGGCCCGGATCGCCCCCGGTCACGGCGAGATGATCGAGGACGCGGGAGCGGTCCTCAACGAGTACCTGGCTCACCGCCGATCGCGCGAGACCCAGGTGCTGGCTGGTTTGGCGGGTGCCGGCCAGGCGGGGGTGACCTCCTCAGCCCTGGTGGAGTCGATCTATGTCGATGTGCCCGACAAGCTCCACCCCGTCGCGCGGTACTCGGTGTGGGCGCACCTGCGAAAGCTGGCGGCGGAGTCCCGCGCCGCCACGACCGCTCTCGACGACCCGGACGCGACGTGGTGGGCAGCAGGGTTCGGGCCGAGGGCTTCGTCTGGGATCTAGGGTTGCCGCGGCAGGTACCAACGCCCCCGGACAGGTGGAACGTCGGGGAGGCCCACGAACCGATTAGTACACTTCGCCAGCTACAAGTTGTACAATGAAGTCATGGACGTGGCCGTAAGTGACCTCAGAGCGCATTTGAGTAAGTGGTTGGAACGGGCCAGGGGAGGCGAAGAGCTCGTCGTCACCGACCGCGGAGTCCCAGTCGCTCGACTCTTGGGTGTCACCGCAACCGCCACCCTGGAGCGCCTGGCCGCAGAAGGGGTGATTGGTCGCCCGGAACGGGCTGGGAGGGCAACCGCCACCGGGCGCTCACGGCCTAATCCTCGCCGCTCGATGTCGGATCTGGTGAGCGAACAACGGCGTTGAAGCCATGCCGCTCGTCTACTTCGACTCCAGCGCCTTGGTGAAACTGGTCGTCGAGGAGGACGGCACCGACTTGGCTGCTGACATATGGGACGGCTGCGACGCAGCGCTGTCAAGCCGCCTAGCGTATCCCGAGGTTCGCGCCGCACTTGGAGCGTCTGGTCGCAACCACAACCTCGATGAGGACCAACTGGTGGCAGCCGAAGAGGCGTGGGAGGGGTACTGGGCTGCCATCCGGCCGGTCGAACTGACCTCGGCAGTTGAACACCGCGCCGGCCAACTTGCCTCCCTGCATTCCCTGCGTGGGGCCGACGCCGTCCATCTTGCAAGCGCCCTGGCCGTCGCCGATCCCGACCTCGTCTTCGCTGTCTGGGATAGACGTCTTCATGCAGGGGCCCAAGAAATACACCTCCGGGTCGCGCCTCTCGAACTCAACCCGTAGAGAGGAAACGCACTGGACAAGCCGTCCCGGACAACCAGCTCACCGGTTCGGGACGCCTGCCACCGGTTTGCCTGGCCGGCGGATCAAGCTTCGCCAGCACCAGGGGGTGCCGGCGCCGCCCCCTCGGCGGCCGCTCCAGCCCCCGCGTTGACGGCCTCCTCCACGGCGTGTAGCAGCCGGGCCGTGCAGTCGCGCATCTCCACCAGCGGTGCCACCTCGCACACCGCGTCCACCAGGTCGGCGAACGCCGCCGCCGCCGGGCCCTCCCCGAGCGCCGCCGGCACGCCGGCGTCCCCGCCAGCCGAAACCGCGGGTTCCAGGGGGATGCTCCCGAGCAACGGCACGCCGATCTCCAGCGCGAGCCTTGCCCCTCCGCCGGTGCCGAACAGGTCGTAGTGACGGCCGTGATCGCAGGTGAAGCCGCTCATGTTCTCGATCACGCCGGCCACCCGTAGGTAACCCTTGCGAGCCATGTCGGCGGCGCGGGCCGCTACCTTCTGGGCGGCCAGCGCCGGGGTGGTCACTATGAGCATCTCGGTGCGGGGAAGCATGCGCGCCAGCCCCATCTGAATATCTCCGGTTCCCGGCGGCATGTCGACCAGGAGGTAGTCGAGGTCTCCCCATGCCGCGTCCTCTAGGAAGTGTTGAACAGCTCGGTTGAGCATCAGCCCGCGCCACATGACGGCCTCGTCCTCGGCGGATAGGAAGCCCATCGACAGCACCTTGAGAACCCCGCTGCCGATCGGTTTGATCATCGGTTCGATGCGGGGGCCACGGTCCGGGCTGGGCGCTGGCGCCGCGGCGAGGCGGCCCTCGAGGCCCAACATCCGGGGGACGGAGAAGCCGGCGATGTCCGCGTCGAGCAACCCGACTGTCAAGCCGCGGGCGGCGAGGCCGGCCGCCAGGTTGACTGTCACCGACGACTTGCCGACCCCGCCCTTGCCCGACGAGATTGCCAGCACCCGTGTGCGGCCTGGGATCTCGGTGGCGGGGGCGCCGTCCCTTGCCTTCCACCGCGCCCTTGCCATCAGCTCGCGTTTTTGCTCGGGTGCCATCTCCGAGGTCCGAACGTGCACCTCGCGGACCCCCGGCAGGCTGCCGACGCGGGAGGTGACATCTCGCTGCAACTGAGTCCGCAGCGGGCACGCCGCAGTGGTCAGGGCCAGGTGCACGTCGACGCGCCCGCCGTCGTCGATGTCGGCACCCATGTACATCCCGAGCGAAACCACGTCATCGCCGAGCTCTGGGTCCACCACACCGCGCATCGCACCCCGGACAGCAGCCTCGTCGACCACCCCTGAGTCAGGCTCTGCCACGGCGGCATCCTACCGGCGGGTGGCTGTTTGCCCTAGACCCGGTGGGTGCTGGCGTTTGGAGACGCGGCCGCCCGCCTCGGTGGGTACCAAAGCCTTGCGGTATCCGGTACGATTGTGTGCACGGTCCAGCGTCGGTAGGCGCGGACCCTAGAGCCACGAGACCTCGGAGGCAGGGTGAGCACTACGAGCACTACTTCAACTGAAGCCACCCAGGGCGAGACCATCGCCTTGACGGATAGCGCGGCGGCGAAGGTCGGCGAGTTGATAGCGCAGGAGGGCAATCCCGACCTGGTGCTCAGGGTCGCGGTCCGTCCCGGGGGCTGCTCGGGCATGAGCTACGAGATGTTCTTCGACAGCGACGTGGCCGATGACGACACGATCTCCACCTTCGAGTCGGTGCGGGTGGCTGTCGACCCGACGAGCGCCGCTCTTCTCGTGGGCGCGACCCTGGATTTCACCGACGGGCTGCAAGGCGCGGGGTTCAACATCAACAACCCCAACGCCACCCGCACCTGCGGCTGCGGCCAGTCTTTCCGCTGACCACCCGCGCCGCTTGACCGTCGCCCTCACCGTCGACGGGCGGCAGGTGGAGATTCGCCAGGACGGGGTCTCCCTACTCGACGCGCTTCGCGACGAGCTCGGCCTTCGCAGCCCTAAAGACGGTTGCAGTCCCCAGGGCCAGTGCGGTTGTTGCACGGTCTTGGTGGACGGGTCTCCGCGGGTCGCCAGCGTCACCGCGGTGCGGCGGGTGGCGGGCCGGGCGGTGACGACTGCGGATGGACTCGACCCTGAGATCAGGACTCGCCTGACAGAGGCGTTCGTGGACTCCGGGGCCAGCCAGTGCGGGTTCTGCACGCCCGGGATCCTGTGCCGCTTGGCCTCCCTCGGGACCGATCCCACGCCGGCTCGGGTCGAGTCCGCGCTGCTGGCTCACCTGTGCCGCTGCCCCGGCTGGCGCACCGTCGTCGAGGCCGCCACGAGGGCCGGCGATGGGCCGACTCTGCCCCGAGGACCCCGCGCCCCGCGCGACCTGGTCGCCGCGGCGCGCCGTGCCTCGCTCGAAGGCGGGGTCGCCCAACGGGTCGGGCCCGATATAGTCAGCGGGGCCGGCGGGTTCGCCGATGACACGGCACCGCGCGAGGCGTTGGTGGCGGTGCCCGATGGTGCCGGCGGTTGGGCGATCGGGGAGACCCTCTCCGAGGCCCGTGCCGCGGCGGGGAAGGTGCAGGGCCGCCGCAGCGGCCAGCCTGTGAGCCATCCGCTCGACCCGCCGCCGGGCGACTGGGCGCTAACCCTGCAGACCGCCTGGGTGGAGCCGGCATACCTGGAGCCCGACGCCTCTTGGTGCGCCCCTGGCGGCCAACCTGCTTCGCCCCTCGCCAACGGTGGGGCGTTCGGTGCCAAGACCGCCTCGCCGGCGCCCGCAGCGGCACGCCGCCTCGCCGACCACCACCGGAGACCGGTTCGGGTGGTCCTGTCGCGCGAAGACGTCGTTCTCCAGGGGGTGAAAAGACCACCGATGGCGGCCGGGGTCCGTCCCGACGGTACGGGGGTGGTGCGCCTGGCCCGTTGTCCCGCCGCGGCCGCCGCCATCAAGGCCTTCGCACCCGGCTTGGAGGTGGTGGAGGTGGACCTCGCCGGCCCAGTCGCCTCGGGCGCTGTTCGCGGCGCTGGTTGGGCGGAGGCGGCGGTCCTCGTGGTGGGAGCCGTCGCCCGCGGCGCCCCCACGGCGCGCCGGGCGAACGCCACCGTCACCTCGCCAGCGGGCGGGCGCGCCGAGGCCGTGGTAGATGTCGATGAGCTCGGCCTGCCGACCTCGGTGGAGGTGTCTGTGGCTTGCGGCGATCCGTTGGACGAAGTGGTGTTGCGGTCCTACGTGACCGGCGCTGCTCACATGGCCCTCGGATGGGTCTGCTCAGAGGGGCTCGGGCTCGACGAAGGGGGCCAACCGGTGGACCTGACGATCCGCTCGTTCGGGATCCTGCGCGCCAAAGACACGCCGGCTGTGACCGTCCACGTGGAGACGGCCGGCGGCCCGCCGGTCAACGGGTCCGACGCAGCCTTCGCCGCGGTGGCCGCAGCCACATGGATCGCCCAAGGGCTGCCGCCGGCTTGGCCAACCATCAGGGGAGCGTTCAAGTGAGTGACGACGCCAAAGCCAATGGGCCGCTCGGGCCTGATGTCCCGCTCAAGGGGCCGCTCGGGCCTGATGCCCCGCTCAAGGGGCCGCTCGGGCCCTACACCCCGGTCGTGCGTGCTGGAGAGTGGTTGATCTCCTCGGGGCAGCTCGGCGTTGCGGCCGGCGCGTTGGTGGAAGGCGGCGCCGGCGCCCAGATCACCCAGGCGATTTCCAACCTGGAAGCACTGCTGGCCGAGCACGGTGCCGAGTTGACGTCGGTGGTGAAGACCACCGTGTTCCTGACCGACATCGCGGACTACAAGGAGATGAACGAGGCGTACGTGGCCGCCTTTGCCGGCCATCGCCCGGCCCGTAGCGCCGTTGCCGTGGCAGGGCTCCCCCTGGGCGCAGCCGTGGAGATAGAGGCCTGGGCCCGCGCCGCCCCCTGAGCGAAGGACTGTGGCCCCGCGCCGGTGGCATCGGGGCACGTTGGCTACGCCTCAGGCGGGCTATGCCTCAGGCCGGCTATGCCTCAGGCGCTCCAGCGGCTCTGGCCAAAGCGGTAGCCGACCGAGCGAACCGTCGAGATCAGGCTGGCGTGCTCCTCGCCGAGCTTGGCCCGAAGCCGGCGGACGTGCACGTCGACCGTGCGAGCGCCCCCGTAGTACTCATAGCCCCACACCCTGGACAGCAGGGTCTCGCGGGTGAAGACCTTTCCGGGATGTGTGGCCAGGAACTTGAGCAGCTCGTACTCCATGTAGGTCAGATCCAGGGGACGGCCTGTCACCGCCGCCTGGTAGGTCTCCAGGTTGAGGACAAGGGGTCCGTACTCCACCAGCTCTGGGCGGGTGCCGCGCCCGGTGCGCCAGAACAGGTGGGCGACGCGCGCCTGCAGCTCATGGCTGTCGAGAGGGGCTACGCAGAAGTCGTCGAAGAGGTCCTCGCGCAGCTCCAGGTCGGTCAGCTGCGACGCGGCGATGACCATGAGCAGCGGTTCGAAGGGGACGTCACGCTTGCGAATCGCCCTGCACAGGGCGAATGCCCCTTCGGCGTCATCGTCGGCGCACACGATCGCGCCCGACCACCCGTCCACGGGCTCGGCCTGGCTTGCTGCCTCGGCGTTGGCCACCGCCCGCCAGGGGTACCCGCCGGCAGCGAGGGCCTGGGCGAGCGCCGGCGGGGCCGGGTCCGGGAAGAGCAGGAGCGGTTCCATTCGGCAGCGCCCTCGGCCTCAGAGCGACGTCAAGTAACGCCGGAGCTCGAATGGGGTCACCTCGGCCTTGTAGTCCGCCCACTCGGCCTTCTTGTTGCGGGCAAACCACTCGAAGACGTGGTCGCCGAGGGCGTCGGCCATGAGCTGGGAGTGTTCCATGACCTCGACCGCCTCTGCGAGTGAGCCTGGCAGCGAGTCGATGCCCGCGGCCAACCGTTCCTCGGGGGAGAGCTGGTAGAGGTTGGCCGCGGCCTCCGGCGCCAGGTCGTAGTCGCCCTCGATCCCCGCGATGCCCGCACTCAAGATGGCGGCGAAAGCCAGGTAGGGGTTGCAGGCGGCGTCGGGGGCCCGGTACTCGATGCGGGTGGAGTCGGCTTTGCCGGCTTTGGTGGGCGGTACACGCACCAGCGCAGAGCGGTTGTTTCTGGCCCAGGAGATGTACACAGGGGCTTCGTATCCGACGATCAGCCGCTTGTAGGAGTTGACCCACTGATTGGTCACCGCGGTGGTCTCCCGGGCATGTCGCAGCACCCCGGCGATGAACTTCCGCGCGACCGCCGACAGGTGGTAGGCGTCGGCCTCGTCGTAGAAGGCGTTCGTTTCCCCCTCGAAGAGAGATAGGTGGGTGTGCATCCCCGACCCCTGGATCCCGAACAGCGGCTTCGGCATGAACGTGGCGAGGACCCCGTGCTGCGCGGCGACCTCTTTCACGACCATGCGGACCGTCATCACCGTGTCGGCCATGGTCATCGCGTCGGTGTAGCGAAGGTCGATCTCGTGCTGGCTCGGTGCGTCCTCGTGCTGGCTGTACTCAACCGGGATGCCCATGTCCTCGAGCGTGAGAACCGTGTTGCGGCGCAGCTCGCTTCCTAGGTCGTTGGTGGTCAGCTCGAAGTAGGAGCCGTGATCGAGCGGTTCGGGGGGAAGGATGCCGCCAAGGCCGGCCGGGCCGGTGGTGTGGGGCCGATCGAAGTAGAAATATTCGAGCTCGGGGGCAACATAGAACGAGAACCCGAGGCTCCGAGCCCTCTCGAGATTGCGGCGCAGCACGTGGCGGGGATCGCCCTCGAATGGCGTACCGTCCAGGTTGACGACATCGCAGACGACTCGGGCGACCGGCGCCTCGTCGCTTAGGTAGGGGAGCAGCTGGAAGGTCCGGGGATCGGGAACCGCGAGGACGTCGCTCTCCTGAACCCTCGAGAACCCGTCGATTGCGGAGCCGTCGAAGGTCATGCCTTCGGCCAGGGCGTTCTCCAGCTCGGCGGGGGTGATGTTGAAGCTCTTGGGAATCCCGAGGACGTCTGTGAACCAGAGCTGGATGAACCGCACGCCGCGCTCCTCTACCGTCCGCAGCACGTAATCCTGTTGGGGTTCCACGGGTGCTCCTTGGGTGGTCGGTGGCTAGGGGTGGCCTCGCTCGGCTAGAACATAGGCCGGTGCCGCCGACGGGACCGGGCCTGCTCCTCGATGTCACACAGCGTTCACGGAACTGGAAACGCTGCGAAACACGGTAGTGGGACGGTGGTGGCTACCAGATTGCCCACCTGACATAGCACCGGAGGAGTTTCCCTGACGTGACAATCATGGCCGAGTACATCTGGATAGACGGCACCGAACCCACGCCGCTGCTGCGCTCGAAGACCAAGATCCTCGACAAGGGCGCCAGCAAGGGCGGAGTGGCCAGCCTTCCCATTTGGGGCTTCGACGGCTCGAGCACCAATCAGGCTCCTGGCAAGGCTTCGGACTGCGTCTTGAAGCCGGTGTTTTCCTGCCCCGATCCAATACGAGGGGGCGACCACCTGCTCGTGATGTGCGAGGTCCTGCTCACCGACCTGACGCCTCACCCGAGCAACACCAGGGCCGAGCTCACCAAGGTGGCCGAACGCTTCGCCGCGCACGAGCCGCTGTTCGGTATCGAGCAGGAGTACACGATGTTCAGGGGCAGCCGGCCCCTCGGCTTCCCTGATTCCGGCGGCTACCCCGGACCGCAGGGCCCTTACTACTGCGGCGTCGGGATGGACGACATCTACGGCAGGCCACTGGTCGAGGCGCACATGTCCGCCTGCCTCGACGCCGGGCTGCACCTGTCTGGGATAAATGCCGAGGTGATGCCGGGGCAATGGGAGTTCCAGATCGGCCCTGCGGGCCCCCTCGAGGTGTCCGACGAGCTCTGGGTGGCCCGCTGGCTGCTGCACCGTCTCGGCGAGGACCTGGGGATCTCGGTGACCCTCGACCCCAAGCCTGTCCGCGGCGACTGGAACGGCGCCGGAGCTCACACCAACTTTTCCACCATGGAGATGCGGTCCGGCTACGACTCGGTCGTCGCCGCCGCCGAGGCGCTGGGCAAGAACTTCGAAGAGCACGTGGCCAACTACGGCTCCGGAATCGAGCACCGGCTCACCGGGTTGCACGAGACCGCGCCTTACAACGAGTTCACCTACGGAGTATCCGACCGCGGAGCCTCGGTTCGGATCCCCTGGCAGGTGGAGAAGGAAGGCAAGGGCTACATCGAGGACCGGCGCCCAAATGCCAACTGCGACCCCTACGTGGTGACGCGCCTGATCACTCAGACGTGCTGCTCGGCGATGGGCTGAACTCGATCGGCAGCTGCTGAAGGGTGCGAGCGAAGTAGCCGGGCGCGACCTCGGGACGCGCGCCCGGGGCCAGGCGGAAGTCGGGCAGGCGCCGGATCAGCTCCTCGAACATCACGCGGATCTCCAGGCGCGCCAGGTGGGCACCCAGGCAGAAGTGGGTGCCGAAGCCGAAGGCGACGTGGTGGTTGGGCGACCGGGTGACGTCGAAGCGTTCCGGATCGGCGAACACCTCCTCGTCGCGGTTGGCTGATCCGTACATCAACAAGACCTGATCCCCGGGGCCGATCCGCTGGCCCTGCAGGTCATGGTCGCAGGTGGCGGTGCGGCGCATGTTGAGCACGGGGGTGACCCAGCGGATGAACTCCTCGACCCCGCTGCGGCCAAGGATCGAGGGGTCCTCCAGCAGCTTGCGGTGCTGCTCGGGGTGGGCAGCGAGCGCAAGGACCGTGCCTGATATGACCGACCTGGTGGTTTCGGCGCCTCCGTCGAGCAGCAGCAGCGCCTCCTGCACGATCTCGTCGTCGGGCATCGCAAAGCCGTCGACGGACGAGTTGACCCAGACGGACACGAGGTCGTCACCGGGCTCAGCGCGGCGCGCGGCGATCAACTCCAGCGCGGCGTCGCGAAACTCCAAGACGGCTTCCAGGGACGCCGCGTGGGCGCCGGCGGCATCAGTGGGTTTGTACCCCGCCGCTGACATCGTCACCTCGGACCAGCGCTTGCAGTCCTCCCACCGCGCTCGGTCGAAGCCGAGCAGGTCGCAGATGACCGTGGCCGGGAGGGGCGCCGCGAGATCCGCGACCACCTCTGCGCTGCCCGCCGCGCACACGCGGTCTATGAGAGCGGTGACGATCTCGCGGACCCGGACCTCGTGGTCCCGCACCGCCCGAGGCGTGAACCGTGCAGAGACCAGCCGCCGCTGGGTTGCATGGGCGGGATCGTCCTTGTTGATCATCGACTCGCCCATGTCGATGAGCGGCCTGGACCCCCGCGCCGAGCTGTATCGCCCCGTTTCCTTCTCGATCGCGAGCACGTCGCGGTGCCGGGAGATTCCCCAGATCGCGTTGTTGGCGTCCCAGTACACCGGGGCTTCGCGGCGAAGACGGGCGTACACCGGGCCGGGGTCGCGGGCGTAGAGATGGGGGTCGAGCAGGTCGACCTCGGTGGCTTGCTCAGCGCTGGTCATGTTGCTCCTCGGAGGTGGAAGATGCGGTCGTTGACCTCGATACCGACGCCGACCATCTCCTGCTTTGTGGCGCGCTCGACAAGCGCAGGGTCTTCGCTCCTCGCGACGCCGCGTTGACCGTCGCCGGTGTCGAAGATCGCAAGGACTTGGGCCGGGCGAAACTGTGGCGCGTCGCGTCCGACATGGGCGGGGTCCTCTGAAAACGTGACTGTGTAGGCGGCCATCGTGGCACGGCCACGATGATCCTCGGTGACCTCGACGGTCCTGGTCGCAGCGGCGGCGTCGTCGGCCAGGTCGGCGACGAGCGGCTGCCGTGGCGGCGGTTTGCTCGACCACACGGCCAGACCAGGCTTGGTGAGGAACCCCGAGACCGTGGTGAGCATCCCGAGGGATCCGGGGGACTCCCGCAGCCGGCTGGCCATGGTCCCCATCGCCTGGAATGTGAAGTTGTTGAGCGGGCCGCCAGCGAAGGTCATGCCGCCCGTCAGTGTCGGCGCCGCGTCGGTTGGCAACCCCAACTCGCGTTGCTGGACCCGGACGGCCGCGGGGAAGCAGCTGTAGAGCTCGGCGTGCTCCAAGGCGTCGAGCGAAGTTCCAAGGTGGCGGGTCGCGGCCTCGCCCAGGACCTGCATCGCGGGCCATCTGTGCAGCTCGGCGCGGTTGGCAAGCGGAACCGCGTGCGATGACTCCAACGCCACCCAGGGAAAGAGGCACCGCTCGGGATCCACCTTGTGGGCGCGAGCCGCTCGCTCGGAGCACAGCAGCAGGGCGGCGGCCTGGTTGACCCCCCATTGGCTGCAGTGCCACTTGTTGTAAGGGAACGCGATGGGGCGGTTGCCCGGGCCCGCGGTGCGGATCTGGCCCGCGGTGCGGGCTTGGGGAAAGGCGGCGCGAGGGTTGGTGGCCGCAACAGCGGCGAACGCAGCCCAGAGCCTCGCCAACTCCTCCAGATGATCGTCGACGGTTTGGCCCTCCGCGTGGCGCAGGGCGTTGTCGATCATGGCGTACTGCTGCACGGGCGCCACAGCGCCGATGGCGAGCTCGGCTGCTCCGACGATGCCGGCTCCGGGGCGGTGGTGCTCGTCGGGGGCGGCCGGTGCCTTGGGCTGCGCGGGTGGCGTCGTGGGGCCGGCCGCATGGCGGTTCGGTCGCCGCTTGGCTTCCCCACCGACGACCAGCACCACCTCCAGTTCGCCGGCGAGAATCCGGGCGAGCGCGTGGTTGACGAGGGTCTGCTGGGGGATGCCGAGCTCGTAGAGGGCTGTCCGCGCCCCAGCTGCGCCGACCCGGCCAGCGACCGCCCGTCCGGGATCTTCATGGGACCAGCTGCCGCGGGCCACCGCAACCAGACCCGCGGCGGCGAGCAGCCCGGGGGCGCCTGCATCAGCGCCAGCGGCCTGTGCTGCTTCGACCATGAGCTCGACGGCATCGGTGCTCGAGTCGGCATCGGTGCTCGAGTCGGCATCGGTGCTCGGGTTGCCAGAGTCGGCCACGCCGACGCCGGCGAGCACGGCGGTGCGGGGATCCATCGGTAGCAACGACCTTCCTCACCGGGTGTGGGACGCATTGACTGCCGCGATCATCCCTCATCGCCGAGTTGGGCTGCTCGGTGCCGATTCCGCCTGATGGAACCGACAAGCCCGGACTGGTCGCGCGCGGGCCTTGGCGGCAACCATCGAGTTGGACAAGACTGTTGCCGAGCCAAGACAGGAGGGGACCCTTGGCCCACACCAGGCGAACACCAGAGGAGGTCCTCGAGCTCGTCGAGTCCGAGGGCATCGAGATCGTCGACTTCAGGTTCTCGGATCTTCCTGGCCTGATGCAGCACTACTCGATGCCGGCCCACGAGCTGACGGCTGAGACCTTCGAGGAGGGTTCGGGCTTCGACGGTTCATCGATACGGGGCTTCCAGCAGATCCAGGAGTCGGACATGCTGCTGGTGCCCGACCCCAACACGGCCGCCGTCGACCCGTTTCGCCAACACCGCACGCTCAACCTCAACTGCTTCGTGCGCGACCCAGTGACCGGCGAGTCCTATAGCCGCGACCCGCGCTTCGTCGCCAAGAAAGCGGAGGAGTACCTGGTCTCCACAGGGGTCGCCGACACCGCGTACTTCGGGCCTGAGGCAGAGTTCTTCATCTTCAACGACATCCGCTTCGACCAGAAGGCTCACATGGGCTTTTACGCCATCGACTCGGTGGAGGGGATCTGGAACACCGGAGCGGAGGAGAAGCCCAATCTCGGCTTCAAACCAAGGCACAAGGAGGGATACTTCCCAGTGCCGCCGATGGATCACTTCCAAGACCTTCGGTCGGAAATGATCCTGGTGATGGAACGCCTCGGCATCGACATCGAGATCCAACACCACGAGGTGGGCACCGCCGGCCAAGCGGAGATCGACATGCGTTTTGACACGCTCGCCGCCATGGCCGACAAGCTCATGCTCTACAAGTACGTGGTGAAAAGCGTGGCGCGCGCGCATGGCCTGACGGCCACCTTCATGCCCAAGCCGCTGTTCGGCGACAACGGTTCGGGCATGCATGTGCATTCCTCCCTGTGGAAAGGTGGTGAACCGCTCTTCTACTCCGAGTCGGGCTACGCCGGCCTTTCCGACATCGGGCGGTGGTACATCGGTGGGTTGCTGAAGCATGCCGGCGCCCTGCTGGCGTTTTGTGCCCCGACAACCAACAGCTACAAGCGGTTGGTGCCCGGATACGAAGCGCCGGTCAACCTGGTCTACAGCCAGCGCAACCGTTCTGCGGCCTGCCGCATCCCGCTCTACAGCTCTAGCCCCAAGGCCAAGCGGGTCGAGTTCCGTTGCCCCGACCCCTCGTGCAACCCCTACCTGGCGTTCTCGGCGATCCTGCTCGCCGGGCTCGACGGCGTACAGCGGAAGATAGAGCCGCCGGCGCCGATGGACATGGACCTCTACGAGCTCGCGCCGGCGGAGTTGGCGAAGGTGGCGACCGTCCCGGGCTCGCTAGACGAGGCGCTGGCCGCGCTCGAAGCCGACAATGACTTCCTGCGCGCCGGCGGGGTTTTCACCGCCATCTGATCGAAACCTGCCTCGCATACAAGCGCGCCCATGAGATAGACCCCGTGCGCTTGCGGCCGCACCCGTGGGAGTTCATGCTCTACTACGACATCTGAGCCTGCCCGGCGGACTCGACGCGGCCGTCAAGGCGGCTTGCCGCTAGAGGTCCGCGACCGCCGGCAGAACACGCGTCCCGAGCAGCTCGATCGGGCCGATGCTGGCCGCGTCGGGCACCGAGCCGTGATAGTGCGTGAATCCCAAGCCGGCCAGGTGGCGCATCGACTCGATCAGTTCGTCGACCCTCTCGCCTTCGGGACCTGGGTCCAGGGGGCCCATGACCGTCTTTTGGATGTCGTCGTAGGCGCGTCCCTCCTCGTCGCAGTGGCGCCGTAGCACCTCGAGCTTGTGCTCCAGGTCCGGGCCGAGGAAGAGATTGCACGCTTGCGCGTACCGGGCCACCAGGCGCAGGGTTTTTCTCTCCCCGGAACCGCCGATCAGGATCGGAGGGTGCGGCCGCGACAGCGGCTGTGGCGAGTTGAGGGTCCGCTCGAGATGGTGGTGCTCGCCGCTGAAAGCACCCTCGTCGTCGCTCCACATCTGCAGGCAGATCTGCAACGCCTCTTCCAGGCGCTCGAAGCGCTCGGCGGTGGGCGGGAAGCGCAACCCCAGCCCCTTGGCCTCCTGTTCGTACCAAGCCGCCCCGATCCCTAGCCAGGCACGGCCACCCGAGAGCACGTCAAGGGTCGTGACGGCCTTGGCGAGCAAGCCGGGCTGCCTGTACACCACTGCCGTGACCCAGGCCAGCAGTTCGATGCGCTCGGTCTTGGCGGCCAGGTAGCCGAGAGTGGTGTAGGCCTCCAACATCTCCAGCTCCGGTGGCCCAAGGGGACCTATCTGCCACACGTGGTCCATCACGCTGAGCTTGGCGAAGCCGTGCTCCTCTGCAGCGCTGGCAATGCGGGCCAAGTCGCTTGCGATGGTGGGTGGGCCGCCCGGCTAGGTGAAGCTCGAAAGGTGCAGTCCCACTTCCACGCTCAGCGGGCCTCGACGAAAGCCTTGATCCGCTCGAGCGTGGTGCGCATGCCGTTGACGTTGGTGCGCCCGCGAGCCCTACCGGCGATCTTCCAGTACAGCCGGGTGAGGGGATTGTCATCCAGCTCGAACGACTCGGTCACGTCGGTGCCATCGGCGGCAGGGTCGAAGCGGTAGTGCCAGTTGTTGACTGTGCGGCCACCGGGGCCTTCCACCGCGAAGCCAAACTCGTGGCCGGGTTCGCAGGCGGTGATCCGGCAACGGGTCCAATAGACGGGGCCACGGCCGTTGCGGCGGACGTGGCCCCTGAACCGAGAGCCGACCGCCGGGCCGGTGGCGCCGTCGAGCCATTCTGCCTCGAAGGTCTCCGGGCTGAACTTGCCCGTATTGGTGATGTCGCTCACCACTGCCCACACCTCCTCTGGCGGGGCGGACATGTGAACCGTCACTGAGTCTCGCATTACCCGACCATAGGACCCTGGCGGTTGCCATGCCAGATGGCTGACGGATGCCGAGACGCCGACGATGGCCGCGTTGCCGATGGGCGCGCTGCGTTACTGATGCGCGCGCTGCTCGGCCTCGTGGGCCTTGGCTTCGGCGCGCGCCTTCTCTGCCTCTGCCTCCTTGACAGCCACCTCGCGCTGCGCCTCGGCCTTCGCCTGTTGGGCCTGGCCCTCCTGCTTCAGGTTCTCGTCGTCGGCTATCACTCCGGCCGCTTCCTTGATCTTGCCCTTGACGCCTTCTACGGCGCCCTTCACGCCAGCTTCGGGTCCGCTGTCAGCCATGTGCGTCTCCTTCTTTCGGGGGGAGGTGGAGCTTGGTGCTTGCATCGTTGTTCCCTACTCGCCGGCGCCGAAACCGGTTGTGACACCTTTCACGACCCGGCAGCCCAAGCGACCCCTCAGCGAGGGGAAAGAGCCTCCAGCACCTCGTGCGCCCGTCGCAGGGAGGCTGTCGGGTCGGCATCCGGCGATCCGATCTCGGCGTCGAAGTTGAGGTCGATGAAGGTCTCGGTGACTCCGGCAGCGGCCACCTCCGCCAAGTCCGAGCGAACCTCGTCGAGCGAGCCGGTGAGGGGCGCACGCTCGCCCGTTCTCACCTTGACCACTCCGCGGCACACAAATCGCAGAGAGTCGGGATCACGGCCCGCATCGCGGGCGGCGGAACGGACGATCTCGATGGACTCGCCAATGCGGGTCAGATCGGTCTGGCTGCTGCTGATCCATCCAGCCGCGATGCGACCCGCGCGACGGAGCGCCGCGTCCACCATGCCGCCGAGCAGCACCGGCGGGTGGGGCCGCTGCACCGGCTTTGGGTCGACAGCCGAGGGTGGCATCCGGTAGAACTCGCCCTGGTAGTCCACGATCTCCTCGGTCCAGATCGCCTGCAGGCAGCGCACGAAGTCCTCCACCCGTCGACCACGCCCTTGCATGGGTGAGCCGACCGCTGCGAACTCGTCGGGCGACCAGCCGCTGCCGAGGCCGACGTCGAGGCGCCCACCCGAGACGTGGTCGATCGTGGTGAGAGCCTTGGCCAGCACGATCGGCGCGTAGTAAGGCGCGTTGACGACGGCCAGCCCGAGGCGCACCTCTTTGGTGCGAGCCGCCAAGAAGGCCAGGAGCGCCAAGGGGTCGTGCACGCTGCGGTACGGGGGAGCGAGCACGGGGACAACGCCCTGAACCGGCGACAGCAGCCGCTGGAAGGTCCACAGGGAGTGGTAGCTGAGGGCTTCGGCGGCTTCGGCCAGCTCCACGCAGTTGGCCGGCGTGGCCCAAGAACCTGAGATGGGGACGGCGAAGCCGAGCTTCATGCCTGCACCGTAGGCGTGGTCACCCGACCGGCTTGCCGTACATCTCCCCGAGCGGGTCGCTTATCAGCTCGATTCGCGCGCCGTCTGGGTCGTTGAGGTAGAGCGAGGAGCCGTCGACGTGTGAGTAGAGGATCCCCTCCTCGTCAAGACGATCCTTTACCCGGCCCCATCTGTTCGGCTCCACCGAGATGGCCAGGTGGTGCAGACCGCCGAGCACCTCGGCATAGGGGCCAAGGTCCAAGCCGGGAAGGTCGAAGAACGCCAGTGAGTTCCCGTTGCCGATGTCGAAAAAGAAGTGGGTCGACCCGCCGTAGTCGCGGTTCTCGAACATCTCTGTGAGAGGGAACTCGAGCACGCGTTGATAGAAGTCGACGGTGCGTTCCACGTCGCTAGAGATCAGCGCAACGTGGTGGACGCCCCGCGCCGAGGTGGGCGGGCGCTGCTCCCGGGGGAGCAGGTGGCGTGCGGCGATCTGGGCGCGTCGAGTGGACGCTTCCTCGCGCTCGGCCCCCTTCAGACCCGCGCTCGGGTCCCCGGCTTCTGGCTGTGGAGGGCGTCCCTCGGTGGTGACCACGACGCCAACCTATCTTGGAGCCAGCGACGACCGCTCTGTGGGGGGAGATCCGATGACGTCCGAGCCGAATGCACTGCCGAGCTACGACGAGCTGCCCGTGGATCCCGGCCTCCCACCCGGGTCATCTTGGGGGCTGTGGGGGGACGACGACGTGCTCGGCTGCCTCAACCTGCTCACCGCCGAGCGGGTCCGTCACGGCGCAGCGCTGGTCAAGACCGGGGAGACGTTCGCTCTCAATTGGGACATGGGAATGCCCGATCCACCGCTATTCGGCCGGGCCAAGTTCGACCACACGGTCACCTGGCTCGGGGATACGGCGCACGACGACCTGCCGACCAACTGGAACACGCAGAGCTCCAGCCAGTGGGATGGGTTTCGCCACGTCCGCTCGCCGAAGCACGGCTTCTACGCCGGCGTCGCAGACGAGGACCATGGGATGCATCACTGGGCCGCCCGCGGGATAGCGGGGCGCTGCGTGCTCGTGGACATGGGCAGGTACCGCGAAGGCGTTGGACGCCCCTTGAGGATGGACGAGCCCGACCCGATCGAGCCAGCGGAGGTGACCGCAGCCCTCGAGGCGCAGGGCAGCGTGGTCGAGATCGGTGACGTCCTGCTGGTTCGCACGGGCTGGATGAGCTGGTACAAGTCACTCGACCACGCCGGGCGCTTGCAGGTCGCGACGAGGTCGGTCGCGCCGGGTCTTCGACCCGGACGCGAGACGGCAAGGTTGCTCTGGAACCTCCACGTCGCAGCTGTGGCAGCCGACAACCCGGCGCTGGAGGTGATGCCTCCCGGTGCCCTGGCAACGCCCGAGCAGCGAGCCGCAGCGCGGGCGGACCCCGACGAGGGCCTGGAGGTCTTCGTCCACCTGAGCCTGCTGCCGTTGCTCGGAATGCCGATCGGGGAGATGTTCGACCTCGACGCGCTGGCCGAAGCGTGCGCCGCTGATGGCCGGTACGACGCGCTGTTCACGTCTGCTCCCCTCAATCTGCACGCGGGGGTGGCCTCACCTCCGAACGCCCTGGTCCTGCGCTAGTGCCGTAGCCGGCAACGTTTGCCCTCTCCCGCGAGCCGCGATGAGTCCTGCGGCGTTCGGCGGTCGTACTGTCGAACCCGTTACCGAGGAGGACTTCTGATGCGGACCGTGACCTATTCGATGGGCGTCTCACTTGCCGGCTCCACCGTCAGGCAGGACGGTGACTTCGGCTGGACG
>JBPCRR010000371.1:0-5001 GCA_050996645.1 Acidimicrobiales bacterium
TGCGCGTACTGGGCGCCGAAGTCGACGACCAGGACTGTGTCGAATGGGTCCGGTGGCGTCACGTGCTCGGGCGGCTAATGGCCCATCCCGATGCCCTGGGAGCGCTGGAGGCCCTTGCCTTCGGTCTGCAAGGCGGGCGCGACCATGACCTCCGCCTTCTGGAACTCCTTGACCGACTCGTAGCCGCAGGTGGCCATCGAGGTGCGCAGCGCGCCGAAGAGGTTCATCCGGCCGTCGTTTTCGTGGGCGGGGCCGACGAGGATCTCCTTGAGGCTCCCCCGGATGCTGGTCCTCACGCGCGCGCCGCGGGGCAGGGTTGGGTGGAAAGTCGCCATCCCCCAGTGGTATCCCCGGCCGGGCGCTTCGCCGGCGGCCGCCAAAGGCGAGCCGATCATCACCGCATCGGCGCCGCACACGATCGCCTTCGCGATGTCGCCCCCCGTGCCCATCCCGCCGTCGGCGATCACGTGAACGTAGACCCCCGTCTCGTCGAGGTGCTGGGCGCGCGCGGCGCGGGCGTCGGCTATGGCAGTGGCCTGGGGGACGCCGAGGCCGAGCACCCCCCGCGTGGTGCAGGCGTGGCCGGGGCCCACCCCGACGAGCACCCCCACCGCACCGGTGCGCATCAGGTGCAGCGCCGCCTGGTACGAGGCGCACCCGCCCACGATCGTCGGGATGTCGAACTCCCTGATGAAACGCTTCAGGTTGAGCGGCTCCGCAGTCTTCGACACGTGCTCGGCTGAGACCACGGTGCCCTGGATCACGAACAGGTCCAGGTCCGCGTCGAGCAGGGCCTTCGCGTACATCTCGGTGCGCTGCGGGGTGAGCGAGGCGGCGCACACGACGCCGGCTTCCTTGATCTCGCGGATGCGCTGGGCGACCAGCTCCGCCTTGATCGGCTCCATGTACATCTGCTGCATCCGGGCGGTGGCCTTGTCGGCATCCAGGCCTGAGATCTCGTCGAAGAGCGGCTCGGGATCCTCGTAGCGGGTCCACAGCCCCTCGAGGTTGAGCACGCCCACCCCACCGAGGCGACCGATCTCCACAGCGGTAGCCGGGCTGATCACGCCGTCCATGGCCGAGCCCATCAGGGGCAGCTCGAAGCGGTAGGCGTCGATCTCCCAGGAGATGTCGACGTCTTCGGGGTCCCGGGTCCGCCGGCTGGGAACGATCGCGATGTCGTCGAATCCGTACCCCCTTCGGCCCGACTTGCCCCGTCCGATCTCTACCTCGGCCACATCAGCTCCCTTGTCCCGTGCGCTGCGGTCACTCCACCTTGGGTGCCAAGTCTAGTGGCCGGGCGGCGGCGCCCAGGGGCTTCAGAAACCGGCGCTGCGCCCAGCGCTTGGGAACAAGCCGGCTGCCGCGAGCACGAAGACGAGGGACGCCGCGAGGAGGGACAGCAGGCACCAGGCCCGCGCCAGGCGGCTCGCGCGAGCGGCGCCGCGGGCGTCTCCGAGCTCGTTGCACCGCCGGGCCTGCAGAGAGAACCAAAGCGCTGCCAGAGCGGTCGGCAGGAACAGCAGAAGGCACAGGAGCGACTGCCACAGGTAGCTCGGTGTCACGCCGGCCTGTGCCTGGTAGCCGGTCGCGCGGTAGCCGGTCGCGCGGTAGCCGGCTGGGTAGCCGGACGAAGCGGGTTGGGGCTGCCACTCGCTGAGTGCGCGCGCCGTCCAAGCGCCCGGAGGCGGCGCCGGCAATTGGCCCGGCGCGGGAGCGGCCGGGTCGGCCCGCCACTCGCCGCTCAGCCACGGCGGGGGTGGGGGCGGCCAGGATGTGGTGGCGGCTCCGGCGGCTCCGGCGGCTCCGGCGGCTGCTGCGGCGAGAGCCGGGTCGGGCGTCGGGGCCGGCGGCGAGGGGGGCGTCGCGCCGGAAGCCGGAGCGGCTGCGGGCGGTGGTGCTGCCGCTGCGGGCGGTGGGGGAGCCTGCGCTGGCTCTGAGGCTGCGGCGGGCGGGGGGGCTGGGGGGGAGGCGGCGGGCGTTGGGGCGTCGGCAATGCTCGCCAACGCCACAGGGTGCAGCCCCGCAGTGCGCTGGGCGATCACACCGCGTTCCGTGGGGGCCCTGACGACGGGTTCGGCCGCGCGAGCTCCCGGTGGCGGGGGGGCGAGGCTGCCCCGGCAACGTGGGCAGCGAGCCTCCGCGCTCGCCGCGATGGTGCCGCACCGTGGACAGGTCATGACAGCTCCAGGGTACCGGTGCCGTGGCCTCGCGACAGGGCAGGCTCCGGGTCAGCCGGGAGAGGGGTCGCTGGCGTGGACCCTGGCGAGCAGATCGCTCAGCATGCGGGCGGTGGCGCCCCAGATCGTGTCGCCCATCACCTCGAAGAAGTCGATCACCCGGTCCAGCCCGTCGGGGCCGGGCCACACCTCGTTGTGGTGCACCTCGGGGTCGGCCAACTCGACCAGAGGCACCGTCAGCACCCGGTCGACCTCGGCTGGGTTCGCCCGCAGGCGCGGCCTGCCGCCGGGAAGGACGCCGACGAAGGGCGTGATCAGCCCCGGGTTGAGGACCGTCGACAGCGCCGAGAGCTGCCCGACTATCTCCACGCTCTCAGGGTCGAGGGCCACCTCCTCCTGCGCCTCGCGCAGCGCCGCGTGCAGCGCGCTCTCGCCAGGCTCGAGGCGCCCGCCGGGGAAGGAGACCTCCCCGGTGTGGGAGCGCAAGCCCGCCGAACGCCTGGTCAGGACAACGTGGGCCTGATCGTCCTCGTCGAACAGCGCGCACAGCACCGCTGCTGGCCGGACGCTGCGGCGCTGAGCGTGGGGGTATGGAGGAGGCCCCGGAAGCGCCATGCCCGGCCCAGGCGCAGTGGCCGGCCCAGGCGCAGTGGCCGGCCCAGCCAGCGCGGCGGCGGTCCACTCGGTCCCGGCGCCGTGAAGCACGACTTGGGCTCCGAGGCGTCGCCGAACGTCGTCGGTGCCTATCCGCCGCAGCGGCCGTTCGGCCCACGGCGCACCCGGCCCCGGCCGGGTGGTGGCGGGGCGGGGAATGCGTTGGCTCCCCCCGCGCCTGGGTGCGCGTCGGGCGCTCCCGCCGGGCTGGGCCTGGGACGCCGGCTCGGGGTCTGGTGGCCTGGGCTCAGACAACCGGCGTCCAGGACTCCGTTTCAACCTCTTCGACGCCCGAGGGCTCCTCGCCAGCTCCACCCCCGGAGGCGGCTGCGGCGGTGGTCAAGGCCTCGAGCAGCTCCCGCAGGCCGCCGATCTTGAGATCGGCCATCACCCTCCCGGGCGGCTGGTCCCCGCGTTCCCACTCCATCCAAGCGTCGAGCAGCTTGGCTGGGTTCGGAGGGGGACGTTCCATGCCGGGAAGACTACGGGACTTTCGCTGACCAGCCGCACAGGACCAGGAGCTAGAAGCCCATGCCTCCCATGCCTCCCATGCCGCCCATCCCGCCGCCTCCGGCAGGCATCGCCGGCTGCTTCTCGGGCTTGTCGGCAACAAGGGCTTCGGTGGTGAGCAGGAGCCCGGCGATCGACGCTGCGTTCTGCAGGGCCGAGCGGGTCACCTTGGCCGGGTCGATGACCCCCGCCTTCAGCAGGTCTACCCACCCCCTGTTTGCCGCGTCGAGGCCGGTGTTGCCCTCCTCGGATTCGGCGCGCTGGATGACCACCGAGCCTTCGAGGCCGGCGTTGAAGGCGATCCACTTGAGCGGTTCCTCGACGGCCTTGCGCACGATGTTCGCCCCGGTGGCCTCGTCGCCGCTGAGGGTGCCGACGAGCTTGTCGATGGCCGCGCGGCTGCGAAGCAAGGCAACGCCACCGCCGGGGACGATGCCCTCTTCGATGGCAGCTCGGGTCGCCGACAACGCGTCTTCGATCCGGTGCTTCTTCTCCTTGAGCTCCACCTCGGTTGCAGCACCCACCTTGATGACTGCGACGCCGCCGGAGAGCTTGGCCAGCCTCTCCTGCAGCTTCTCGCGGTCCCAGTCCGAATCCGTGTCGTCGATCTCGCGCTTGATCTGGGCGATCCGGCCCTTGACGTCGGCTTCGCTGCCTCCGCCTTCGATGATGGTGGTGTTGTCCTTGTCGACGACCACCTTGCGGGCGTGGCCGAGCAGGTCCAGGGTGGTGTTCTCCAGCTTGAGCCCTACCTCCTCGGAGATCACCTGGCCGCCGGTGAGGGTGGCGATGTCGGAGAGCATCGCCTTGCGCCGCTCGCCGAAGCCGGGCGCCTTGACAGCCACGGAGATGAACGTGCCACGGATCTTGTTGACCACCAGGGTCGCCAGGGCCTCGCCCTCGACGTCCTCTGCGATGATCAGCAGCGGCTTGCTCGACTGCATGACCTTCTCGAGAACCGGCACCAGGTCGTGAACGGCGCCGACCTTGCCATTGACGATCAGGATTTGGGGATCCTCTAGGACAGACTCCTGGCGCTCCTGGTCGGTGACGAAGTGCGGAGAGAGGTAGCCCTTGTCGAACTGCATCCCCTCGGTGAACTCGAGCTCCAGTCCGAAGGTGTTGGACTCCTCGACGGTCACGACACCGTCCTTGCCGACCTTGTCGATCGCGTCGGCGATCACCTCGCCGATGGACGGGTCTGCGGCGGAGATGGCGGCGACCTGGGCGATCTCGCTCTTGTCGTCGACGTCCTTGGCCTGGGCCTTGACGGCTTCGACCGCTGCCGCGACAGCTTTGTCGATGCCCTTCTTCAACGCGGTGGGGCTGGCCCCCGCGGCCACGTTGCGCAGGCCCTCGCGCACGAGAGCCTGCGCCAGCACCGTGGCTGTGGTGGTGCCGTCGCCGGCGACGTCGTTGGTCTTGGTGGCCACCTCCTTGACGAGCTGGGCGCCCATGTTCTCGAAGGCGTCCTCGAGCTCCACCTCGCGAGCGATGGTCACGCCATCGTTGGTGATTGTGGGGGCCCCGAACTTCTTGTCGATGACCACGTTGCGGCCCTTGGGGCCGAGGGTGACCTTGACCGCGTCGGCCAGCCTGTTGACGCCCGCTTCGAGACCCCGGCGGGCGCTCTCGTCGAATTTGAGCTGCTTGGGCA
>JBPCRR010000337.1:0-7474 GCA_050996645.1 Acidimicrobiales bacterium
GCCGAGGGGCCGTCCAGGTGAAAACCCATTTGACAGGAGCAGTTTGACAGGCACCCACAGTTCCTTTGCCGCCCTCGGGGTGGCACCCGCCTTGGTGGACGCGCTGGCCGAGGGCGGCATCATCGACACGTTCCCGATCCAGGCGCTCACCATCGCCGACGCGCTGGCGGGCCGTGACGTGTGCGGCAAGGCCAAGACCGGCTCGGGCAAGACCCTGGCGTTCGGGCTCCCTATCCTCCAGAGGCTCCGCCCGGGGACGGGGACCGGCAGGAGGCCCCCCCGGGCGTTGGTCCTCGTGCCGACCCGGGAGCTCGCCAACCAGGTGGCGACGGTGCTCGCGCCGTTGGCGGGCGCGGCAGGCCATGAGCTGGTCGCCTGCTACGGCGGGCAGGGCATGGACGCCCAGATCGCCGCCCTGCACGCCGGCACCGACGTCGTGGTGGCGACGCCGGGACGGCTGATCGACCTGCGCCAGCGCGGCGACGTCGACCTCGGCC
Organism: Acidimicrobiales bacterium; assembly: GCA_050996645.1. GTDB lineage: Bacteria > Actinomycetota > Acidimicrobiia > Acidimicrobiales > Palsa-688 > JBPCRR01. The sequence continues at coordinate 498 of JBPCRR010000337.1, forward strand.
ACATCGAGGTGGTGGTGCTGGACGAGGCCGACCGCATGGCAGACATGGGGTTCACCCCGCAGGTCGAGTGGCTGCTGCGCCACCTGGTCCGCAAGCACCAGACCATGCTGTTCTCGGCGACCCTGGACGGCGACGTCGACCGCCTGGTGCGCAACGAGATGACCGACCCAGTCCGCCACGAGGTCCTCTCGGAGCACCAGACCATCACCACCATGGAGCACCGCTTCCTGCGGGTCCACGAGATGGACAAGGTCAGGATGGTGGCGTCCATCTGCCGTCACAACGGGCGCACGATCGTGTTCGCTCGCACCAAGCGGGGCGCCGACAGGCTCACCGAGGCGTTGCGCAAGGAGGGGGTGGACGTGAGGGCCATCCACGGTGACCTGCGCCAACAGATGCGTGAACGGGCCCTGCGCCAGTTCACCACCGGCGAGCTGCCCGTGCTGGTGGCCACCGACGTCGCCGCACGCGGCCTGGACGTCGATGACATAGACGTGGTCGTGCACTACGACCTACCGGAGGATTACAAGAACTACCTCCACCGGTCGGGCCGCACCGCCCGGGCGGGCAAGGAGGGCCTCGTGGTGACCCTCGTGCTCTGGAACGAGCAGCGTGAGGTAGAGCGGATCCAAAAGCGCCTGGGTTTGCGTCAGCCCGTGGTGGAGATGTTCTCCAACGACCCGCGCCTGTCCGACCTCCGCGCGTGGGACCCGGCCTCGGCGTCGGTCGCCTGACCCTGCGGGCAGGCGGCCTTGCGCACTGCAGCAGACATCTTGTTGTTCGCGGCTGGCGTGGCCGTCGCCGGCTTGACGCTTTTGTCAGCCGTGCGCTCAACGATCCTGCCGCGCGCCGCACAGGACAGGCTGGCGAGGCTGAGCCTGCTGGCGGTGCGCGCCCTGTTCCGCCTGCGCGTCGGGCGCTCGGCCGACTACCACAGGCGCGACCGGGTCATGGCGATGCTCGCGCCGGTAACGCTGCTGGTGCTGCTCTCGACGTGGATCCTGGCTCTGGTCGGCGCTTACACCTTGATGTACCTGGCGGTCGCCACGGACTCGGTGACCAAGGCGATCGAGCTGTCAGGATCCTCCATAGTGACGCTGGGCGACGCAGTGCCGAGCGGGCTCGGGGCCAACCTCGTCAGCTACAGCGAAGCGGCGCTTGGGTTGCTGCTGCTGGCACTGCTGATCACCTACCTCCCCAGCATCTACGGGGCCTTCGCGCGCCGGGAGCTGGGGGTGAGCCTGCTGCGTGTGAGGGCCGGCGATCCCCCTCAGGCCACCACGATGCTCATCCGGTACCACCGCATCGACGAGTCGCACTCGCGCCTCAGGGAGCTGTGGCAGTCCTGGGAGACGTGGTTCGCCGAGCTGGACGAGAGCCATACTTCGTTCCCGATCCTTGCCTTCTTCCGTTCGCCGCAGCCCGAGCAGTCCTGGGTCACGGCCGCTGGAGCGCTCCTCGACGGCGCCTCGCTTTGGGTCTCTGCCGTGGAGCACCCCGCTGACCCCGAGGCCCAGCTGTGCATCCGTGCGGGCTTCCAGGCTCTGGGCCGGGTGGCGGCCACTCTGGGACTGCACGAGGTGACCGAGCCGAGCCCGGACGATCCAATCGCAGTGAATCGATCGGAATGGGAAAGAGCCGTCGACGAGCTAGTCGCCGCGGGGGTCCCGGTCCTCACGGATCGCGAGAGGATGTGGAGGGACTGGCGGGGCTGGCGGGTCAACTACGACACGGTCCTGCTCGACCTGGCTCGCCTCGTCGAGGCGCCCCCGGCCCCGTGGGTCTCGGACCGCAGCTCCCTCGGTGGAGGGAGACGGTGGCGGGGCAGCCGTTGAGCCTGGCCGGCGTCCGATCCTCGAGACTGCCCTGACCACCACGATGGACCCGACGATGACGACGAGCGCGATCGCCAAGCCGTAGAAGTCGGCGGCGTCGTTGTGGGCCCCCGGGACACCTGTCGCGATGGTGGTGGTAGGGGCGAGGGCCAGCACAGCCATGCCCCAGGTGTAGCCCATCGCCGGGGTGCAGCAGCAATCTGGCAAGCAGCACCAATCTGGCAAGTAGCCTTCGACGCCGTGTCGGACGCGTGGCTGATCGAACCGAACGGACCCCTCCGCGGCGAGGTGGAGGTGCGGGGTTCGAAGAACGCGGTCACCAAGCATATGGTCGCCGCAATCCTCGGCTCGGAGCCGAGCACGATCGCCAACGTCCCCGAGGTCGGCGACGTCGACATCACCGCCCAGATCCTGCGCTCCGTCGGCGCGGCCGTCGAGTCCGACGGGGACACCCTCACGTTGGTCCCCCCCTCCAAGGCCGTCTCGGAGGTGCCGCTGTCGTTCAGCGGTCTCAACCGGATACCCGTGCTGCTGCTAGGGCCGCTGCTGCACCTGACGGGCGAGGCTTTCGTGCCGATGGTCGGGGGGGACCAGATCGGAAGGCGGCCGGTCGACTTCCACGTCGCGGCCCTTCGGGCCTTCGGCGCCGAGGTCACCGTCGGCGACGACGGCATCTCCGCCCGGTGCCAACGCCTCCACGGGGCCATCATCGAGCTGCCGTACCCGAGCGTCGGCGCCACCGAGACCGTGCTCTTGTCTGGAGCGCTGGCCGAGGGAAAGACCGTGATCCGCAACGCCGCCACCGAGCCCGAGGTGCTCGAGCTCGCACTGCTGCTGCAGCGGATGGGAGCGCGCATCGAGCTCAGCCCCGACCGCCGGATCCTGATCGAAGGCGTCCCCCGCCTGCGCGGGGCCACCACCCGCCTCCAGGGCGACCGCAACGAGGCCTTCAGCTACCTGGCCGCCGGCCTGCTCACAGGCGGGAGGGTGCGCGTGGTCGGTTGCGCGCAGGACCGTCTCGTAACCGCGATCACCACGTTGCTTCGCATGGGCGCGCGGGTCGACGTGGACGACAGCGGGATGACCGCCTCCGCCCCTGACGGCTTGCGCGCCGCTGCGGTGCAGACCGGCGTGCACCCAGGGTTCATGACCGATTGGCAGACGCCGCTGATGGTCCTTTTCACCCAGGCCGAAGGTATGTCGGTGCTACACGAGACCGTGTACGAGGATCGCTTCGTGTACGTGCCGGCGCTGCAGGCGATGGGAGGCGAGATCGAGCTGTTCTCGACCTGTCTCGGCGGCCCGGCTTGCCGGTTCCACGACACGAGCAACCTCCACTCAGCGGTGGTCCGAGGGGTCTCCAAGCTTCGGGGGGCGGAGGTCGAGATACCCGACGTCAGGGCCGGCTTCTCGAGCGTCATCGCCGCGGCCGCCTCGGAGGGTCCCTCGACGCTTCGCGGCGTGCACCACCTCGAGCGCGGCTACCACCGCCCGGCCGAGCAGCTCCGCGCTCTCGGCCTATCGCTCAAGACGCTCTGATCCGCGGAGGGCTAGCGCGCACCGCCCGACTCCTCGTCCTCTATGGCTGCCACCTGCTCGAGCCGCGAGAGGTGGCGACCGCCCTCGAACCCGGTCGCGAGGAAGGTCTCGAGGATCACCAACGCCAGCGGGGCCGCGGTGACCCGGGCCCCCAGTGAGAGCACGTTGGCGTCGTTGTGGGCCCTCGCCAGGCGCGCGGTGTACTCGTCGTGGCACAGCGCTGCCCGCGCGCCGCGGACCTTGTTGGCCGCGATTTGCTCACCCTGGCCGCTGCCTCCCATCACCACTCCCAAGGCCGCTGCGCCACCTACGACCGCCCGGGCGCAGGCCGCGCAGAAGGCGGGGTAGTCGACCGGCGCTTCGCTGTCGGTGCCGAGGTCGATCACCTCGTGGCCGAGCATCCGCAGGTGATCGGACACCGCCTCCTTCAAGACATACCCAGCGTGGTCGGACGCCACCGCGATGATCACCTGATTCGCTCCAGTCGTCGGGCTGTCACCCGAGGACCGTAGCGCCGGGGCGACCCCGGCCATCGCCTCACGCGCCCATGGCCCGGGAGAGGCTGCGCAGCGCGAGGCTCGCCACGGTCAAGCGGTCGCCCTCGGCCTCCTCGAAGGCGTCGAGGAGGTGCATGACAGCCTGCAGGCCTGCGCTATGCGCTGCGGCCCACGCGTCGACCGCGTCCCTCGGGGCGAGCGGACGCCCACCGGGGCGCGAGGCGGTGAGCTCCTCCACGGCCCGGCGGCGCAGGGCGGTCACATTGTCGCGGAGGGCGCGAGCCTGCCAGGTCGCCCAGCGCCCCGCGGGCGGGAGCCGACCCAGCCCTGCATCCAGGCGGTCGAGGCCGGTCGCGTCGTCGACGGCCTTGGCGGCGTCGAGTACCTCGTCGGGTGCCCAGCCGGACTCTGCGGCGACCCGGCCGACGTCCGCGATCCGGGCGAGGGCCGCGGTGGTCGCGTAACGCGCGGCCATCTCCGCAGCGACTCCCGAGTCCACGAGCGCCCGTTCGATCTCCTCCCTGCCCGCCAGCGGATGCGACGCCACGCGCACCGTCAGGGCGACGGGATGGTCGGCGGCCACGGTCTCGGCGATGTCGAGGGGGCCCGGGCGTGTCAGGTAGCAGCGGGCCAGGTAGGCCACGGCGTCGGTGACAACCCGGTGAAGCGCTGCGTCGGCGTCTGGCTCCATGGAGCCGGTCGTGGCTTCGATCTCTGCCCACGCCGCTCCGGCGTCGAGGACCTGCCTGGCCGCCCAGAACGCCGCAGCCATCTCCGGGAGGTCGCGATCGAGCTCCGCAGCCGTTTCGTGGGCCCAGACGATGCCCATCTGGTCGATCACCTCGCCGGCGAGGTCGGTGGCCAGGAGCGGACCGTATAGGCGGTGTCTCGACAGCAGGGATCCGAACTGCTCAGTGACCGGGCGGGGGAAGTACGCCCCAACCGTCACGGCGAGCGCGTCGTCGCGTACGAGGTCGGATGCCTCGATGGCCTCTACCAGGTCGGACTTCGCGTAGGCCAGAAGCACCGCGAGTTCCGGGCGGATGAGCCCGGCGCCAGCACCCCTACGGGCAGCGAGCTCGTCCTCGGTAGGCAACGATTCCACGTCGCGGTTGAGGCGGCCGCTGTCCTGAAGGTGGTTGATCAGCGCGGCGTACGCGTCCAGCTCCCTGGCGCTGGCGGGCACCGCCCGGTCGAGAGCCGCCACGCTGTGGTCCACCTGGCGCAGCACCTCGAAGGCCACATCGGGCTCCACTGAAGCGAGGATCCGGTCCCGGTGGTCGACCTCGAGCTCGCCCTGCTCGACCGCCATGGCCAGGAGGATCTTCAAGTTGACCTCCCGGTCGGAGGTGGCGACCCCCGCCGCGTTGTCGATGAAGTCGGTGTTGAGGCGCCCGCCTCGGCGCGAATAACGGATCCGCGCGCGTTGGGTCACCGCGAGGTTGCCGCCCTCGGCGACGACGCGCGCCCTGACCCGGTCCGACGTGATTCGCACGGCGTCGTTTGCGTGGTCGCCGACCTCGGCGTCGGTCTCGTGCGGAGCCTTTACGAACGTGCCGATCCCGCCGAAGAACACCAGGTCGACAGGGGCGGCCAGGATGGCGGGGATCAGCTCTGGCGGGCTCTGCTCGGACACGTTGGGGTCGATGCCCAATGCCGCCGCAGCCTGCGGTGACACCGGGATGCTCTTCTGGCTGCGCGCCCACACCCCGCCCCCCGCGGAGATCGAAGAGCTGGTGTAGTCGGCCCAACTCGAGCGCTCCAGCGCCGCCAGCCGCCGCCTCTCCAAGTAGGAAGCCCCGACATCGGGCTCCGGGTCGATGAACACGTGGCGGTGGTCGAACGCCGCCACCAGCGCCAGGCGGTCCGACTGCAGCATCCCGTTGCCGAACACGTCGCCTGACATGTCGCCCACACCCACCACACGAACCGTCTCGCTCTGGACGTCGATCCCCAGCTGATGGAAGTGGCGGCGGACCGCCACCCACGCACCGCGGGCGGTGATGCCCATGGCCTTGTGGTCGTAGCCACGGGATCCCCCCGACGCGAACGCGTCACCCAGCCAGAAGCCGCGCTCGGCGCTGATGGAGTTGGCCAGGTCCGAGAAGGTCGCGGTCCCCCGATCGGCGGCGACGACCAAGTACGCGTCGTCGCCATCGACTGCACGCACGCCCGGCGGGCGCTCGACCCGGTCTCCCACGATGTCGTCCGTGACGTCGAGCAGGCCGCGGACGAACTCTGTGTACGCCGCGGCGACGTCCCTCGGCGCCGGCCAGACCTCCGCCTCGCGCGGCTGGCCCCCACCCCGGGCGACCATGGGCCGGCGGCAGACGAAGCCGCCCTTGGCTCCCGTGGGGACGATGATCGCGTTCTTCTTCACCTGCGCCTGCGCCAGGTCCAGGATCTCGGTGCGGAAGTCGTCCGGGCGGTCGCTCCAGCGGATGCCGCCGCGCGCCACCAACCCCGCGCGCAGGTGGATCCCCTCCACGGCCGGACCGTGCACAAAGGTGTCGAAGCGCAGTCGCGGCGCCCCGGCATCGGGCACGAGCCGGCTGTCGAGCTTCAGGGTCAGCGTCGGACGGCCGCCGGCGGGGTCGGGGATGAAGTAGCTGGTGCGCAACGTGGCGTCGATCAGCCTCAGGTAACCCCGCAGCACCTCGTCGTGGCCGAGCGAGGCCACGCCCGCTAACGCGTCGAGGACGCCGTCGCGCAGCCGGTCGGCGGAGCCCGCCGCGGGGGCGATATTGGGGTCGAAGCGGCCCTCGAAGTACGCGAGAAGAGACCGCGACGCCTCGGGATTGAGCACCAACGGCTCGTCGAGCTGGGCGTCGGTCCACGCGGCCCCGGCCTGGCGGCGGTAACGGCGGTAGGCGCGCATGACCATGACCTGGCGCCAGTTCATACCCGCGGCGGTGACCAGGCAGTTGAGCCCGTCCACGTCAGTGGCGCCGTCGAGCGCCGCCACGATGGCGGACACAAGGCGCGGCCCGTCGCGGTCGGGCACGAACGACTCGTCCCCTGTTCCGGCGGCGCCGGCTGCTGTCCCGGCTGCGCCGGCTGATGTCCCGGCGGCGCCGGCTGCTGTCCCGGCTGCGCCGGCTGGGAC
>JBPCRR010000383.1:0-7571 GCA_050996645.1 Acidimicrobiales bacterium
GCCCTGGACTGCGCGCGGTGAGCGAGCGAGCCCCGCGCCCGACCGATCACCGGGAGATGGACCTCGACTCGGCCGCGGCCGTGACCGACCGTGGAGTCCGCCACGACCGCAACGAGGACGACTTCGCGTTGGCCGCCCGCGGTAAACGCAAGATGGCGGTGGTCTGCGATGGCGTGTCGTCGACCGCCAACCCCGACCTGGCGTCGACGGCTGCGGCGGGTGCCATCGCTGAGGCGCTGGAGCCCCTCCTTCGCAGGAGATCACCCAAGCCCGAAGTGGTCGCAGCAGCCCTACGCGACGCCATCGCCGGCTCGAGCCAGGCCGTCGCCGCCCTGCCCCAGAGCGAGTCCGGGGGCCCTGACTCCCCACCTTCCACGACGGTCGTGGCGGCTTGGTGCGCGCCCGGCCGGGTCGTGGTGGCCCACGTCGGCGACAACCGGGCGTACTGGGTCGCCGACTCGGGCGAGGCTTCGCGGCTCACGCGGGACCACTCTTGGGCTGAGGCGGCCATAGAGGCCGGGGTGCCCGAAGCCGACGCGTACGCCGCACCCGGGGCGCACGTAATAACCGGGTGGGTGGGCGCCGACGGCGCCGACGCGGACGCCCGGGTCGCAGAGCTGGAGGTGACGGAGCCGGGCACGTTGCTCCTCTGTACCGACGGGTTGTGGAACTACTTCGAGGCCCCCGCCGCGCTCGCCGAACTGGTCGCCCGCGCCGGGGGGCCCGCAGCGCCGGCGTTGAAGGTCGCCCGAGATCTGATAGCCGCCGCACTCGACGCCGGCGGCGGTGACAACGTGACCGCGGCGGTGGTGCGCGTAGGGACCTAGAGCAGCCGGAGGCGCAGCGTCTCGTCCATGTCGGTCAGCCGGCGCAACATGTCGTCGGTGTAGTCGCTCGAGATGTCGGTGATCACGTAGCCCACCTCGCCCCTGGTCCCCAGGTACTGGGCCTCCACGTTGACCTGGTGCTCGGCGAAGATTGCGTTGATGGCGGCGAGGACGCCGGGCGTGTTGCGATGTATGTGCACCAGGCAGTGCGCCCCGGCTCTGACGGGCATCTCCAGGTTGGGCATGTTGACCGACAGTGAGGTGCCTCCGGTGCGGGCGTAGCTGATCAGCTTGTTGGCGACGAATTGCCCGATGTCGACCTGCGCCTCCTCCGTGGAGCCGCCGATGTGCGGGGTGAGGATGACGTTGGGCAGCCCGCGCAGCTCGGACTCGAACAGCTCGGCCCGGCTCGCCGGCTCGGTGGCGAAGACATCGATCGCCGCCCCGGCGAGGTGCCCAGACTGGATGTGGCGGGCGAGCGCGCCGTGGTCGAGGACGAAGCCCCTGCTCAAGTTGAGAAACAGCGAGCCCCAACGCATCAGCGCGAACTCGGCCTCGCCGAAGAGCCCGCGGTTGTCCGGCCGGCCATCGACGTGAAGCGTGACCACGTCGACTTCGGAGAGGAGCTCCTCCAAGGAGGAGCAACGGCGTGCGTTGCCGAGCGCGAGGCGGTCGGCGCTGTCGTAGAAGTACACGGTCATGCCGAGGTTCTCGGCCAGCACCGACAGTTGCGTGCCGATGTTGCCGTAGCCGACGATCCCGAGACGCCGGCCCCTCACCTCGTGGCTGCCGTCGGCGGACTTGTCCCACACCCCCACGTGCATCGCGCGGTCCTTCTCGGTCAGCCGGCGGGTGAGGGCGATGACCTCAGCGAGGGCCAGCTCGACCACGCTGCGGGTGTTGGAGAACGGAGCGTTGAACACCGCCACGCCGCGCCGTGCTGCCGCCGCCAGGTCGATCTGGTTGGTGCCGATGCAGAATGCCCCGACCGCCATGAGCCGGTCCGACTTCTCGAGCAGCGCCTCGGTCAGGTGTGTGCGGCTCCGGATCCCGAGCACGTCGATGTCGGCCAGCCTCTCGGCCAGCTCCGACTCCCCGAGCGCCCCCTCAACGGTGTCCAGCTCGTAGCCGTCGTGGCGCAACAGTTCGGCGGCGCCGGGGTGGATGTTTTCGACCAGGAGGGCGCGCCGCGACGCGCCCGCGCGCCGCGACGCGCCCGCGCGTCGGTCTAGATCGGGCGCGGGCATGAGGCACAAGACTACCGGCCGGGGGCCGCCGCCCCGCCTCACAGCGTGGCGCCTCAGGCCCCGGCGTTGCCTCCGGCTTGCAGCGCCCGGACCTCGAGGGTGCCCTGCTCGCAGACCGAGCTCTGCGGGCCGTGGGCGATCACGAAGCTGGTGTCGTTGGGCGGCGTGATCTCCGAACCGGAAGCCACCGGCTGGCACGACGGGCCCGGGTTGTCGCCTGGCCCCGGGACGTCGGGGCTGAATCGCACAAGCGCCGAGGCAGCTCCCCCGGCGGGGACGACGATCGTCGTCACCGGGGTGCCCGTGTCGCGGACCACCTTCGTCGGAAGGGGCGTGTCAGATGCACCGAGCAGCTGCACCCCGACGTAGCCGCCGGTGCGGCACGGGTTGGTGCCGACGTTGACCAGCACGATGCGGCCTTCGACGTGGCCGGCCCCGGCGCTCCCAGGAATGATCGTGAAGGTGGCGGTCAATCCTTTGGAAAGGCACTGCGCAGCGCCAGCTGTAGTCGGGGAGGTCGCAGCGGTGCTCGACGGCACCGTGGGCACGGTGGTGATCGCCACGCTGGTTCCCGGCGCGGTTGTCGACACGGGCGTAGTCGTGGTCGGCGCAGCCTTGTGGGACCCGCCGCTACACGCTGCCAGCCCCACCGCAGCCAGGGGAGCCACCGCAACCGTGATCCATCTCGTCGACCGCATCGACGACAGGATAGCTGGGAGGCGCGTGGCGTGGCCACGGCCGCGAGTGCGAGGATGACGCCGGTGAGGACGACGGCGATCAGGACGACGGGAGCGCTGAAGAACGCGGGCCGGCTGACCGGAAGAACCATGGCAGTCGCTGTCCTCGGCGCAACTGTCGCACTGGCCGCCGGCTGCGGCGGGACCACTCAGGCCGCGATACAGGTGCAGGGCCAGGGACGCGTGCCGGCGGGGTTGGAGGGCGTGCTGCAGTCGCCACCGCAGCCCAAGCCGAGCTTCGTCCTCGCCGACACGTCGGGGCGCCCTTACGACCTCGCCGGAGCCACCCAGGGCTACGCCACGCTTCTCTACTTCGGCTACACCCACTGCCCCGACGAGTGCCCGACCCACATGGCGAACATTGCGGCGGCGCTCTCCCAGGTCGAACCACAGGTGAGCAGTCACGTCAAGGTCGTCTTCGTCACAACCGACCCTCCCAGGGACACGCCGGCGGTGATCCGAAAGTGGCTGGACAACTTCTCGACGTCGTTCATCGGGCTGAGCGGCACAGAGGCACAGATCCAGGCCGCCGAGGCAGGTACGGGGATTGACCCCAACGCCGGATCGGAGCCCACGGTCCCCGGTGCGACCACGACCATCCCGACGGGCGACTACTCGGTCACCCACGCCGCCTACGTGCTGGCCTTTACCACCGACAACCTGGCCCACGTGATCTACCCCTCAGGGCTCGGCGTCAAGGCCTGGGTCCACGACCTGCCGGAGCTGGTCAGGGGCTGGCCGAAGTCCTGAGCACCGGCGAGTCCGGAGCGTCAGGTGGTGTAGTCCGCGTTGATCCGGACGTAGTCCGCAGAGAGGTCGCAGCCGTAGACCGTGGCCTCCGCCGCGCCGGTGCACAGCTGCACGTCGATCTCGACGTGGTCCGCCGCCATCGCCCGGGCGAGCTCGGCTAGGCCCTCGGGCCCGGGGCGGGCGGGGTAGGCCTCGAGGTCGCCGAAGCGGATCACCACCCGCTCGGGGTCGATGTCAGACTCCTCGTGGCACTTGCCGACGGCCATCGCAACCCGTCCCCAGTTGGGGTCGGCTCCGTGGACGGCGGTCTTGACCAGGGGGGAATTGACGATCGACTTGGCTACCCGCCGAGCCTGATCCTCATCCCTCGCGTCGCGCACGGTGACGGCGAGCAGCTTGGTGGCGCCCTCGCCTTCGCGGGCCAGCTGCAGGGTCAGGTCAAGGCACACCTCTCGAAGCGCAGAGGCGAGGATCGCTTCGTCGACCGCGCCCGCCGCGCCGCTGGCCAACACCACCGCCGCGTCCGAGGTGGACGTGTCGGTGTCGATGCTCAGACAGTTGAAGCTAGCGTCGACCGCGCGCCGCCACATCCGCTCCAACGCAGGCCTCGCGACGGCGGCGTCGGTGAACGCAAACGCGAGCAGCGTCGCCATTTCCGGCTCGATCATCCCGACACCCTTTGCAACGCCGACTACCGAGGCTGCGCCGACCCGGCGTTGGGCGGTCTTGGGGACCGTGTCGGTGGTCATGATGGCTCGGGCGACCTCGAGGGGGGTCGCGCTCCACGGCTCGGTGGTCGAACCAGCGAGGCACGCACGCAGCGCGGGCATGGGGTAGGGCCGACCGATCACGCCGGTGCTGGCGATGAGCATCTCCTCCGCCGCCACACCCGCTGCGCCGGCCGCCAGGCGGGCCACCTCCACGGCGTCGGCGTGCCCCTGCGCCCCGTTGGCGACGTTGGCGTTCTTGGCCACCACCACCAGCGCCCGTGGTGAGGTAGCCGCCAGCCTCTCTCGGCTGATGACCACGCTCGGTCCGGAGAAAAGGCTCTGCGTGAACACGCCGGCGCTCGTACCTTGACGATCCATGGAGACGACAGCCACGTCGTGGCCATCGTCTCTCAAGGCCGCTGAGCCGACGAAGGCCGCGAATCCGGTGGGCCACTGCACGGCTAAATCATGGCATCCCTGGGCGGATTAGCGCAGCGGCTCGGACTCCGTCTGATCCAGGCGCCGGCGGATCTCCGAGGCCCGGAAGCGCCGGTGGCCGCCCAGGGTGCGCACGGCGCCGATCTTGCCAGCCCGCGCCCAGCGGGTGACGGTCTTCGGGTCGACGCGGAACAAAGCGGCCACCTCGGCTGGGGTCAGCAGTGGATCGGGTTGCGGTTCTTCGGCCATATTGGGCCATTCCTTCCAATCGTCCGTTTGATGACTCAACGGTACGAGATAGCCCGAAATTGTTAAATGGCCCGATCGGGTCATTTTGCTAGTAGCCCAAACGGACTAGACACCCCCCAGCGAGCTGATCCGAGCGGACCTCGTTAGGAGCCGGTGAGGCGGAATCGGCCCTCGCCGGCGCCGAGTTCCCCGATCACCACCGCGTCGTGGCCGAACCCCGCGAGCAGCTCCCTTGCATCATCCACCGCTCCGGGTGGGAGGGCGAGCACCATGCCAATGCCCAGGTTGAAGACCCTGAGCATCTCCTCGTCGCTGACGCCTCCGGCGGCCTGGACCTCGTCGAAGATCCGCGGAACCACCCACGTGGAGCGGTCCACCACGGCATCGAGCGCCGGCGGCAACATCCTCGGGAGGTTGCCCGGGAGCCCACCGCCGGTGACGTGGGCCACCGCGTGCACCTCTATGCCGGCGCCCAGGAGGGCGAGCACGGCCGGCGTGTAGATCACCGAGGGGCGCAGCAGCTCGTCGGCCAGGCTCACCTCCGCACCCGGCCACGCTGGACCATCAAGGCGCCGGGCGGCAACCTCGAGCAGGGCGCGCCGGGCCAGTGAGTAGCCGTTGGAGCGCAGGCCTGGGGAGGCCAGCCCGACCAGGGCATCGCCCGGCCGGCAGCGAGCGGTGCCGTCGACGATCCCGTCGCGTTCCACTATCCCAACCGCGAAGCCGGCCACGTCGACCTCCCCAGGGGCGAGCAGGCCCGGGTGCTCGGCGAGCTCGCCCCCGACGATGGCGCACCCCGCGCTGCGACACCCCGCGGCGATGCCGGTCATGAGCTGCCTCACCTGGTCCGGGTCGACCTTGCCGAGCAGCTGGTAGTCGAGGAAGAAAAGAGGTTGGGCACCGCAGCACACCAGGTCGTCCACGCACATAGCCACCAGGTCGATGCCCACCGTGTCGAAGCGCCCGGTTGCCGTCGCCACCGCCATCTTGGTGCCGACCCCGTCGGTGCTCGACACCAGGACCGGTTGGCGGTAGCCGGCGGGGACCTCGAACAGGCCCCCGAAGCCACCGATGCCCCCGAGCACGCCAGGGCGAGCCGTCGATGCCACCAGGTCCCGGATTCCGTTGACCGCCTCCTCGGCGCCGTCGATGTCGACCCCTGCGGCCGCGTAGCTGAGACGCCTTGGAGCGCTGTCTGGCGCGCCGGGTTCTTTCACCAACTCAGTGGCCGACGACGGATTCCGGGCGACCGAGGGTAATCGCCACCGGCACCTCCACCGGGTAGTTTCCGGTCAGGCAGGCGTCACAAAAGCCTGCTCCCGGCGCCCCCGTCGCCTCCTTGAGCGACTCCAGCGAAAGGTAGGCCAGGCTGTCGGCCCCCACGTACTCGCAGACCTCGGCCACCGACAGGTTGGCGGCGATGAGCTGCTCGCGGGTGCCGGTGTCGAGGCCGTAGTAGCACGGCCAGCGATAGGGCGGCGAGCTGATGCGCAGGTGGACCTCGGTGGCGCCGGCGTCGCGCAGCATCCGCACCATCCCACGGGTGGTCGTGCCGCGGATGATCGAGTCGTCGACGACCACCAAGCGCTTGCCGGCGATGGCGCTCCGCAGCGGGTTCAGCTTGCGGCGCACACCCTCGGCGCGCTGCGCCTGGTCCGGGGTGATGAACGTGCGGCCGATGTAGCGGTTCTTCACCAGCCCGTGGCCGAAGCGGATTCCGCTGCGGCCCGCGAACCCCTCGGCAGCGGGGATCCCCGAGTCCGGTACCCCGATGACCAGGTCGGCGCCAACCGGCGCCTGCTCGGCGAGCAGCTCGCCCATCCGGAGCCGTGCGGCGTGCAGTTCCTGACCGTAGAGGCGGCTGTCGGGGCGCGCCAGGTACACGAACTCGAACAGGCAGAGCTTGGGGTCGACCTCCGCCTGCGGCCAGGGGTGAACGCTGGTCTGGCCCTCGGCGTCGAGCACGACCATCTCGCCGGGTGCCAGCTCCCGCACGAAGTGTGCGCCGGTCACGTCGAGGGCCGGGGTCTCCGACGCCAGGACCCAGCCGGTGTCCAGCTTGCCGAGGCAGAGGGGGCGGAAACCGTTGGGGTCGCGGACCCCGATCAGGCGGTCCTTGTCGAGCAGCACTAGCGAGAAGGCCCCCTTCAGCCGGGGCAACACCTCGGTCAGGGACTCGACCAGGTCTCGGCCGGGATTGGACTGGAGATCCCTGGACACCAGCTCGGCGATCAGGTCGCTGTCGCTGGTCACCGTGCCTGGCAGCATCCCCGCGTCGGCGGCGAGGGTCTCGGTGTTGGCGAGGTTGCCGTTGTGGCCGAGCGCGAACGCCACGTCATCGACGGTTCGGCACACCGGCTGCGCCGCCTGCCAGCTCGACGCGCCGGTCGTCGAGTACCGGGTGTGGCCGATGGCCAGGTGGCCGGGCAGGCTGGCGAGCTTGTAGTCGTTGAACACCGCGGTGACCAGGCCCATGTCCTTTAGGACCATGAGCTCCTCGCCGTCGCTCACCGCCATGCCGGCGGACTCCTGACCCCGGTGCTGCAACGCGAACAGCCTATCGTAGGTCAGGTGCGCCGCGGAGTGGCCGGGCGCCCGGACCCCGAACACCCA
>JBPCRR010000345.1:0-5306 GCA_050996645.1 Acidimicrobiales bacterium
GCCAGGTGCTCCGCTCGGCAGATTCCCGGTGGGATCGCAAAAGGGGCACATCGATGTTCGCGAGTTCCTGGACAGTCGTTAGCGGGGGAGGTCAGGACCTCCCCCGCCCCCCTCCGTCGCTCCCGTCGAGCTGGTCGGGGGCGGAGCCCGCCCTCGTGCGCGCAGGCTTTGTGCCCAGGGACGGTGACAAACATCACCGACGTGGTCGACGGGCAGGTGGCTCTCAAGGCGATCTTGGGCCTGGCGGCGAGTCGTATTGTAAGGTCGATTCGGGAATGTCGATCATCCGCATTCCGGCCCGGCGGGAGGCGCCTCGGACAGATCGGGGCGTGGTTATAGACGGTCTCGTGGCTCGGCGACTCGATAGAACCTCGTCGCACCGGAGGGAAAAGAGACCCCTTGCCGTCCTATTTGGGGGAACCGTCTGCGGCAGCCCGCTCGGCTCGCCCCAGACCTCCTGCCGTGAACGTCTGCTCCGCTCCCGTATGCCTCGCCCGAGAAAGAACCTGGCGGAGGCCATTCGGGACAGGACAGCGATGCAGGTTCCACCCCGCCGCTTCCCGAGGGCTCATCCCCAGGACGCCCCTGCGCCCCAGCAGTGCTCGCGATAGGCAGCACCCGGGGAGCGCTGCCGAGCCGTCGGCGCTGGTCGAACGCCGGCAACCCTCCGAGCCGTTGGGCGTGCAGAAAAGGCCAAATCTGGAGCGGCCATGGTCGTGCGAGGCTCGGTACCGAAACGGAACCGAGCAGACGGTTCGCGTGTCACCACGAGCGGGACCTCGCCACCTGGCAGACCATCGGAGACAACGGCCTGAGCATCGCGGCGGTCGAACCTGGCTCGAACAGTGTGTTCGCCGTCACCGGCCGCGGGCGCAGGGAAAGATCTGTTCAGCCTCACCCCCACCGGCGGCGTCGCCTCCCGTGGGGCCTACCAGCTCGGATCGGGGGACACTTCGCTCGCGGTGCACGGCGGTTGGCGACAAGGGAGCGGTTCTCTCGTCATCTCCAGGTGTGGCACCTGACGTGCCAAGCCGCCAGAGCGGCGCGCGACGGTAGGTCCAGTTTGCGTAGCGCGCTGCTGACCTGGTTCTCCACTGTCCGTTCAGACAGGTAGAGCTGCATCGCGATCTGACGGTTGGAGAGGGCGTCGGCGTCGAGGGGAACAGCACGTGGCGGCAGCGGAAGCGCGTGGGGATCGGGCCGTGACGATCATCGAAGCGTTTCTCCTGGCGTTAGTCGCTGTTCTTGCCGCCTGGTCTGGTTTTGCCTCGGCGAAGTGGGGAACTGAGTCCCGTCTGCGGCTAGCCAGCGCATCGACGACTAGGACTCAGGCCGCCAGTGCCGAGCTTGCGGCCTTGACGACCCGAAATTTTGACTCATCGACCTTCACAGCCTGGTTTGTCGCGTATGTGGCCGGCGACGGAGCCAAGATCGCATTGGCCGAAAGGCGCTTCCGTCCGGAGTTCCGGGTCGCCTTCGACGCCTGGCTGGCCACCCATCCGGAAACCAATCCGAATGCGCCGGTCGGTCCGACGTACATGGCGGAGTACCACCAGCCCGACCAGCTCCGCTCGGAGCGGCTGAACGCCATGGGGGACGCCCTCTACAGCCAAGGATCGACCGACGGCAGCCGCTCGGACGATTACGTGCGAATCACCATCTACCTGGCGACGGTGCTCTTCATTGTCGCCATCAGCAGCCACTTTGCTTTGCGAAGCGCACGGGTGGGGCTCATCACGGTCGGGGCTGTGGTCGTCCTCTTTTCTGTGAGCCAGCTACTCGTCTTGGCCAAGCCGCCGGCCTGACGCGAGATGCTGGTCTCCGCGACGCCCACGGTGGTTCCCCGAAGGACTGTGAGGGGACTCAAGACTGCTTGCCGTAGGTTGCTTGCTATGACGACTCCTTCTCATGCTGCGGATGTTCGGCGCCGGGCCGGCTGGTTGCCGGATGACCAGGGCGACTTGGAGGCATGGCTGGTCGGCCATCGGCAGCGTGTCGAGTCCAAGGGCGACCAGATCGTGCTGCACCCCGTGCTCACCGAGTTCCAGATGTGACCATCGCCCTCGTCCCGGGCCTGGGCGACGCCGCTTTCCTGCAAACCTCCGGTGGTGCCCTGCCCATTCTGCAGTTCAAACGGCGGGGTCAATACTTCTCGCTCGCGGTCTCGACCGGTGGGGTCGGGATCAAGGCCAACGCCACCAAGGACCAGGCAAGCGAGAGGCAACTCGCTCCACTGGTCGTCGCCCGGGTCTGACCGCCTAGCCCGGGACCCGGATGTCAGCAGGCGGCCGCAACCCGGCGAGGGTGGCGGTGACGAGTCGGCGTACGTCCGTCTCGGACGACACGCTTCCGGCTGCCGCCAGGGCGTTGAGGCAGTAGCTCGCCAGTGCGACTACCCGACGGGGCGCTCCTCGATGAGCTCGTCTATGTCCACGGCCCCAGCAGGGCGCTGCTGCAGGCGTGAGTGGGCGGGATCGCCTACAAGCGCCGGCGGAGAGCCCAGAGGTCGGGGAACGCCGGAGTGAATAGGGTGGTGCGCAGGTAGTCCACACCCGAGGATCCGCCGGTACCGGCCTTGTCGCCGATCGTGCGCTCGACCATCTTCACGTGGCGGTACCGCCACTCCTGGAGCCCTTCGTCGAGGTCCACCAGCCGCTCCGCCAGGAGCGCCTCGGGCCCTTCCTCGCAGTAGACGGCGAGCAGCACCTCTTCGACCGCCTCGGACCCTTCATACGGGGTGCCCACGTCCCGCTCCAAGACCGACGCGGGGATGGGGTGGCCGCGGCCAGCGAGGAAACGGCAGAAGCCGTCGAAAACCGACGGCGCCGACATGCGAGCCTCGATGGCGGCCCGGCCGGGGTCGCCCGCGGGGTGGCCACGCAGCAGACCCGGGTCCCGGCGCCCGAGCAACGCCTCGAGTTGTCGGAACTGCACCGACTGGAAACCGCTGGCCTCCTCGAGGCGGGACCGGAACCCGGTGAACTGCCGCGGTGTCATGGTCTCGAGGACGTCCACCTGGGCAACCGCGACCTTGAGGATCGTGAGCACCCGCCGGAGGGTATCCAGCGCTGCTTGGACAGCCGAGGCCTGGAAATGGGCATGTAGCCGCTCCAGTTCGTGGAGGAGCTCCTTGAACCAGAGCTCGTACACCTGATGGATGACGATGAAGAGGAGCTCGTCCGGCTCGTCGCTGCGGGGCCGCTGGGCGCCGAGGATCTCGTCGAGGCAGAGGTACGTCGAGTAGGTGAGCGGCTCCACCGCCGGTCACTGTAGGCCTGCGAGCCCACCTGACCGCCGGGTTATCCGGCCGGCGGGTCGCCCGGAGCGCCAACGAATAAAGCGATGGCAGCCGAGCGACGCCGGGGGCAGACTTGGACGATGAAGGCCGGTGCCAGGCGAGCGCGCCGCGTGGGCGTCGTCCTCTTCGATCGCTTCGAGCTGCTCGACGTGTTCGGGCCCCTGGAGTGCTTCGGGTCGCTCCCGGCGCACTTCGAACTGTGCCTCATCGGGCCCGAGGCGGGTCCCGTCCGCAGCGCTCAGGGTCCGGAAGCCGTGGCCGGGCAGACCTACCGGGCTTCGGAGACCCCTGACATCGTGCTGGTACCCGGCGGGGCGGGCACGCGCCAGCTCGTCGCCGACAGGCGGTTCCTCGAATGGCTGGCCGGCTGGTCCGCAAACGCTGAGCTGGTCACGTCGGTCTGCACCGGTGCAGGGGTGCTCGCCGCGGCCGGGCTGCTCGACGGGCACCGGGCCACCTCCAACAAGCGGGCGTTCGCCTGGGCGGTGGAGCAAGGCCCGAAGGTCCAGTGGGTTCCAGAGGCCCGCTGGGTGCAGGACCGTGACCGCTGGACCTCGAGCGGCGTGGCGGCGGGGATCGATATGGCCCTGGCGATCATCGTCGACCTCCATTCCGAGGACCTCGCCGACATGGTCGCGGACGGCGTCGAGCACGACTGGCATCGCGACCCCTCAAGGGACCCGTTTGCGGCGAAGAACGGCCTGGTCGGGTCGTGAGGCTCCTGGTCATCGGAGGCACCCGCTTCTTGGGTCGGGCGATCGTCGACGCGGCGCTCGGTCACGGGCACGATGTGACCCTGTCCAACCGGGGGAGGAGCAATCCGGGCCTCTATCCGGGCCTCGAGACCGTGATCGGAGACAGGGTCCGCGACGCGGGGTTGCTCGCCGGGAACACCTTTGACGTCGCGATTGACGTCGCCGGCATGGAGCCCTCCGACGTGACGCCGATGGTCAAGGTCCTGTGCGACGTGGTCGCCAGATACGTGTTCGTCTCCACGGTCTCGGTCTACGCGGACCACTCGGTCCCCCAGGTGGAGGACCACGCCGTCCTCGATCTCCGTGACGGCCAGAGCCCGGGCGAGGCTTACGGAGCGGCCAAGGGAGCTTGCGAACGAATCGTCCAGTCCGCCTTTGGGGAACGAGCGCTGGTGGCGCGGCCGGGGCTCATCGTCGGACCGCACGACCAGACCGACCGCTTTGCCTACTGGCCGCGGCGGATCGCTCGCGGTGGCAGGGTCCTGGCTCCCGGTGGGCCGGCGCACCCGGCTCAGTTCATCGACGTGAGGGATCTCGGGTCGTGGATAGTCCACGGTGCCGAGTCCGGGCTCGGCGGCGTGTTCAACGCCACGGGCCATCCGACGACCCTGGGCGACCTGCTCGGCCGCTGCCAGGAAGTCATCGTCGGAGCCTCCTCCGAGTTGGTCTGGGTGGGCGACGAGAGGTTGTCAAAGGAGGGCGTCGAGCCCTGGATGGGTGTGCCGCTTTGGAACGCCGTGCCCGGTTGGGAGGGTGCAAACCAGGTGAGCATCGACAAGGCGGTCTCGGCCGGGCTGCGGTTCAGGCGCGTCGAGGAGACCATCGCCGACACCCTGGCGT
The DNA here is from genome assembly GCA_050996645.1 of Acidimicrobiales bacterium. Taxonomy (GTDB): domain Bacteria; phylum Actinomycetota; class Acidimicrobiia; order Acidimicrobiales; family Palsa-688; genus JBPCRR01. The sequence goes on from JBPCRR010000345.1 coordinate 4,894, forward strand.
GGGACCTCGCCCGCGGCGGGCCGCGGCCCGGTCACGAGGGCCTGAGCGCCCAGCGTGAGGAGGAGCTGCTCAACGCCCTCTAAGGCCGAGCGGCCAAGGGAGGCCATCCCTCGAGGATCGCTTCGGCGAGAACCGCCAGGGAGCCCACGGCCTTCCTCGACGAGTCGAGCGGCGAGGTCCGCAACCGCCCCTGGTGCCACGGGTCGCTCCGCGACACGGATCAGTCGGGCGACGCGCTCCGGGGAGTCGCCGGGGAGGTCCGCCCACGAGTCGGGCCAGATGGTGCCTCCCAGGTCGAGCAGGCAGGCGCCTACTGGCGGCTGATCGGAGTCGACATAGACCATCGGAGCTCCACGCTAAGCGTCGGGCCGCCACGGCCCCTCCTCGCCGGCCACGGCAGGAGATCTCAGACC
>JBPCRR010000080.1:0-2687 GCA_050996645.1 Acidimicrobiales bacterium
CGGATGGGCGACCGGGCTGTCCCCTCCGACCACATCGAGGTGCTCCTGATAGGAGGTCCCATCGAATGCTCAGGCTCCAGCCACCGCTACCAGAGGGGTACACCTCGGCCAACCCCGACGACCTCGCGGCCCGCATCGCCGCGGCCAAGGCGACCCTCGGCTCCCGCCTCTTGATCCTCGGGCACCACTACCAGCGCGACGAGGTGATGCGCTGGGCCGACGCCCGCGGGGACTCCTTCGGGCTGTCGCGCCTCGCCGCCGCCAACCGTGACGCCGAGCTCGTGGTGTTCTGCGGGGTGCACTTCATGGCCGAGTCCGCCGACATCCTCACCGCCGAGCGCCAGAAGGTGATCCTGCCCGACCTCAACGCCGGCTGCTCGATGGCCGATATGGCCGACATCGACTCGGTCGAGGAGGCGTGGGAGGCGATCGGCGAGGTGACAGACGTCGAAGCGGTGGTGCCGATCACGTACATGAACTCCGCGGCTGCCCTGAAGGCCTTCGTCGGTCGCCACGGCGGCGCGGTGTGCACCTCCTCCAACGCCGCCGCGGTGCTCACCTGGGCGCTGTCGCAGCACGGGGACGGGACCAAGGTGCTTTTCTTCCCCGACCAGCACCTCGGACGCAACACCGCCCACCAGCTCGGCTTCGCCGAGTCCGATATGTCGGTGTGGGACCCCCGTCGCGAACTCGGCGGCCTCGACGACAAAACGGTCAAGGAGAGCCGGTTCCTGTTGTGGAAGGGGCACTGCTCGGTCCACCAGCGGTTTCGCCCTGAGCAGGTGGAGGCATTTCGAGCCGAGCACCCCGCCGGGCGGGTGATAGTGCACCCCGAATGCGCCCACGACGTGGTGGCGGTGGCCGACGAGGTGGGATCCACCGACTTCATAATCGGCGCGGTCGAGCGGGCCGCGCCCGGCGAGGTGCTCGCCATCGCCACCGAGATCCACCTGGTTCAGCGCCTGGCCGCGGAGCACCCGGAGCTGACCGTGGTGTCCCTGGACCCGCTGATCTGCCCGTGCTCGACCATGTTTCGCATCGACGCGCCCCACCTCTGCTACGTGCTGGAGGAGCTGGTGGCCGGTCGGGTCGTCAACCGCATCACCGTCGAGCCAGAAGTCGCCAGCGACGCTCGGGTGGCGCTGCAACGCATGCTCGACATCACCTGAGCCGCCACTGCTGAACGGGCCGCGCCCCGTCGCCGGGCGTTGCGCGCCGGCGCCTATTCGGAGCCGAACAGCCGCGCCAGGTACTTGCCGGTGTGGCTGCCGGCGGTTTTGGCCACCACCTCGGGGGTGCCCTCGACGACCACCTGTCCCCCGCCGTCGCCGCCTTCGGGCCCGAGGTCCACGATCCAGTCCGCGGTCTTGATGACGTCGAGGTTGTGCTCGATCACGAGCACGGTGTTGCCTTGGTCGACCAGGCGGGAGAGCACGGCGAGCAGCTTGCGGATGTCCTCGAAGTGCAGCCCGGTGGTCGGCTCGTCGAGCACGTAGATGGTGTGGCCGGTGGAGCGCTTGGACAGCTCGCTGGCGAGCTTGATGCGCTGCGCCTCCCCGCCCGACAGCGTCGGCGCAGGCTGGCCCAGGCGCACGTAGCCTAGGCCCACGTCAACGAGGGTCTGCATGTGGCGGGCGACCACTGGCTGGTTGGCGAAGTACGCGAGCGCAGCCTCGCACGGCAGGTCGAGCACGTCGGCGATGTTTTTGCCCTTGAAGGTGATGTCGAGGGTGTCCCGGTTGTAACGCGCGCCCTTGCACACCTCGCAGGGCACGTACACGTCGGGCAGGAAGTGCATCTCGATCTTGATGGTCCCGTCGCCCGAGCAGGCCTCGCAGCGCCCGCCCTTGACGTTGAACGAGAACCGCCCGGGCAGGTAGCCCCTGACCTTGGACTCCGTCGTGGTCGAGAACAGCCGGCGTATGTGGTCGAACACCCCGGTGTACGTCGCAGGGTTGGAGCGAGGCGTGCGCCCGATCGGCGACTGGTCGATGCTGATGACCTTGTCCAGCGCCTCGGCGCCCTCGATCCGCTTGTGGCGTCCTGGCACCTCCTTGGACTTGTAGATGCGCTGCATCAGCGAGCGCAGGAGGATGTCGTTGACGAGGGTCGACTTTCCCGACCCCGAGACGCCGGTCACCGCGACCATGACTCCGAGGGGGAACTCCACGTCAATCCCCTTCAAGTTGTGCTCCCGCGCCCCGCGCACCACCACCGCCCCCTGCGGCTCCCTGCGCATCGCCGGCACCGGAATGCTGCGCCGGCCCGTTAGGTACTGGCCGGTGATCGACTCCCTCGTCTTGAGCAGCTTGGCCACCGGGCCCGAGACCACCACCTTGCCCCCGTGCTCGCCGGCGCCGGGACCGATGTCGCCCACGTGGTCAGCCACCCGGATGGTCTCCTCGTCGTGTTCCACCACGATCACCGTGTTGCCCAGGTCGCGCAGGCGCAGCAGCGTGTCGATCAAGCGCCGGTTGTCGCGCTGGTGCAGCCCGATCGAGGGCTCGTCCAGGACGTAGAGCACCCCGACCAGGCCGCTGCCTATCTGGGAGGCTAGGCGGATGCGCTGCGCCTCGCCGCCGGCGAGAGTGCCCGCTGAGCGGTTGAGCGAGAGGTAATCGAGGCCAACGTCGAGGAGGAACCTCATCCGGGCCTGGATCTCCTTGAGGACCCGGTCGGCGATCAGG
>JBPCRR010000108.1:0-2898 GCA_050996645.1 Acidimicrobiales bacterium
GGCCTTGACTCGCCGGTCGTGGCGCGCACCGCGGCGAACGCGTCGCTGGTGACCTCACCCGCCCAGACCAGGTCCCACAGCGCTTCGACGACCTCGACGTCGCTGTGTCCGGCGGGGACCAGCTCCCGGAAGAAGCACGCCCCCCTCGCCCCGAGGACCCCGCGGATGTGACCGGCGAGCTCCTCCTCCCCCTTCTCCAGGCGGCCGTCCCGCCCGCCGCCGGCCGAGGTGGGGCCGAAGCCCAGTCGCGGCAGGATCACCGCCGCCTGGTCGCGGGTGGCCAGCGCCACCCGCCCGTCGTCGCGGCCGAGGGAGCCGGCGCCCACCCACATCACCTCGCCGGCGGCCATCAGCTCGTCGAGCATCCGGGGGTGGTAGTCGCGGACGCGTGCGGCGAGGATGTCACGTTCGACGACGCTGGCAGGCACCGCCGCACCCGACAGCGTCCCGATCACCTCGTAGAGCCGGTCGAGGCTCGCCTGCGCTGGGGCCCCAGGGCTCCGCACCCCCCTTGCGGCGGAACCCGCTCCCGCGCGCGCGACGGGGACGGGAACGGGGATCACGCCGTGCCACTCCGGAGCGAAGCGCGCCAGCGCAGCGGTCTCGACGGGCTCGGCCTCCTTGCGCAGCTCGGCCAGCGATCGCTGCCGCCACAACTGCAGCACGGAGGGGTCGCACCACTCGTCGCCGGCGCCGCCGCGGCGGAACCCTCCCCGTTCGATCTGGCCGGAGGATGCCAGAGCCTCGAGCACCTCGCCGAGCGCGTCGGGGTCGACACCAAGGCGGGCCGCCGGCTCTGCAGCCACGAACGGCCCGTGCACCCGCGCCCAGCGCCTGACGAGCTGCACGAGGGCGTCGGGCACCGGCGCCAGGAGCGCTTCGGGAAGGCCGGGCGGGGGGACCACGCCGAGGGCGTCGCGGTATCGGCCGGCATCCTCGGCTGCGATCAGGCGCTCCTCCCCCGCGACCCTGACCCTTGCGGCCCGGCGGCTTTCCACGAGCTCGGCCTGCGCAGCCTCCCCCACGCCGGGCGCACAGCGCGCCGCCAGCTCAGTCGGGGAAAGGTCGCCGAGGCGGCGCAGCAGGTCCGCGGCGGCTTCGACGGAGGTCGCCCACCGGCGCTCGTCGAGGCACTGCAGCTCCATCTCCAACCCTTCCAGCGCGGACGGCGAGAGAAGCTCCCGAAGCTCGTCGGTCCCCACCAGCTCGGCCAGCATCCGCCGATCGAGGGTCAGCGCCTGCGCCCGCCGCTCGGCGAGCGGCGCGTCGCCTTCGTACATGAACTGCGCCACGTACGCGAAGGCCAGCCCGCTGGCGAACGGTGAGGGTGAGGCGAGGTCCACCGACGACACGCGCACCCGCCGCGCGGCCACGTCCCCGAGCAGGCTGGCCAGCGCCGGCAGGTCGAAGACGTCCCTCAGGCACTCCCGGTAGGTCTCGAGCAGGATCGGGAACGACGGGTAACGCGACGCCACCGACAACAGGTCGGCCGATCGCTGGCGCAGCTGCCAGAGGGGGGTGCGCGCTCCCGGCCGGCGCCGGGGCAGAAGCAGGGATCGAGCGGCGTTGTCGCGGAAGCGGGCGGAGAACACCGCCGAGGACCCGACGGCGGCGACCACCAGGTCCTCGATCTCCTCCGCGCCGACCAGCACCTCGCCGGTCGCCGGCGGGTCCTCGGCCTCGGGGAGGCGCACGATGATCCCGTCGTCACTCCAGACGGTCTGGGCCTCGACCCCCCGCTGGTCGCGAAGCTTCGCTTCGATGGCGAGCGCCCAGGGGGCGTGGACCCGCGCCCCGAAGGGTGTCAGCACCGCGACCCGCCAGTCCCCGAGCTCGTCGCGGAAGCGCTCGATCACCACCTGGCGGTCCGTCGGCACCAGGCCACCGGTGGCCTCCAGCTCCTCGGCCACGTAGGCGCGGAGGTTGCGCACCGCCAGCGGGTCCAGGTCGCACGCCGCGGCCAGCTCGGCGTCCGAGCGCCCCGTAGGGCTGGCCAGGTCCCGGGTGAACTCGCCCACCGCAACGCCCAACTCGTAGGGGCGCCCGGTGCTGTCGCCGTGCCAGAACGGCATCTTGCCCGGCACGCCGGGAGCGGGGGTGACGGTCACCCGGTCGCGGCTGATGTCCACGATGCGCCACGTCGTCGCGCCGAGCAGGAACGTCTCCCCCACGCGGCTCTCGTAGACCATCTCCTCGTCGAGCTCCCCCACCCGTCCTCCGCCCGGTGTGAAGACCCCGAACAGCCCCCGATCCGGGATCGTCCCTCCGCTGGTGACCGCCAGCATCTTGGCCCCGGGGCGCGCGGTGAGCTTGCCGGCGAGGCGGTCCCACACGAGCCTGGGCCGCAGGTCGGCGAACTCGTCGCTCGGGTAGCGGCCGGCCAGCATGTCGAGGACTGCTTCGAAGACGTCCAGGCTGAGATCCTCGAAGGGGTACGCCCTCGTCAGCGTGGCGTAGACGTCGTCGGCCGCGACGGGAGCCTCGGCCGCGGCCACCATCGCAACGATGTGCTGCGCAGCCACGTCCAGGGGGTTGCGGGGGACACGGGTGTGCTCCACCAGCCCCGCGTGCATCCGCTCGGCGACCACCGCTGAGACCAGCAAGTCGTGGCGGAACTTGGGGAAGATCCGCCCCTTCGAGGCCTCGCCGACGTGGTGGCCGGCCCTGCCGATGCGCTGCAGCCCCGAAGCCACCGACGTGGGCGCCTCGACCTGGACAACCAAGTCGATGGCTCCCCTGTCGATGCCGAGCTCCAGGCTGGAGGTGGCCACCAGCGCGGGGAGCCGCCCGGCCTTCAACGCGTCCTCGATCTCGAGGCGCTGCTCTCGGGCGATCGAGCCATGGTGGGCGCGGACGAGCTCTTCCCCGGCCAGTTCGTTGAGGCGAAGAGCCAACCGT
>JBPCRR010000139.1:0-4404 GCA_050996645.1 Acidimicrobiales bacterium
CATCTGGAAACCCCTGACCTCGGCGTCGATGGCGAGCATCATGGCCGAGGGGTCCTGCTCGAGGGCTGCGGTGGCCACGTCTCTGTAGAACAGGTAGTGGAGGTTCTCGTCCGCCGCCACCCGGGCGTTGATCGCCCCTCCCGCCGCGTCTTGTAGGAGGCTCCCGGTGTTGCGGTGGGTGACCCTCGTGGCCAGCTCTTGGAGTGTGACGTACACGAGCCCGTGGCAAACCCCGCGCGTGTCCGCGTCGGCGTGGAACCCGGCGGAGACGTGGGCCATGCGGGCGCGCTCGAGCTCGACGAGGTCCACCGCCCGGGTGACGGTGAGCCAGTCGCGCAGCACGATCGAGTGGCGGTGCTCTTCCGCAGTCCAGCGCCTGGCCCATTCGCCCCAGACGCCGTCGCTGCCGTAGACGGTGGCGATCGCGTGGAAGTAGTAGGGGAGGTTGTCCTCGGTCAACAGGTTGAGGACCAGTGCGCTTCGAACCGGGCCGGGTATGTCGCTCGTGGTGGGGTCCCATTCCTCGTCGGGCTCGAAGTCGCGCCCACGGCTCCAGGGCACCAGCTCGTGGGGGAACCACTCCTTGCTGACCTTCAGGTGGCGCTCGAAGAGCTCCTCTGCTGCGGGGACAAGGTCCGCTAGGCGGGCTTGGTCAGCGGCGTTGGGGGAGGAGGGCGCGCGGGACTCGCCGCGCGCGGTGGAGGGAGGCGAGGCGGTGACAGGAGACACTGAACGCCAGGCTAACGGAGCGCGGGGCTGGAGGCCCAGGCCGCATGGCGTGTTTCGGGACCTACCAGGCGTCCACGCAGGGTCGCTTCTTGCCACTGCGAGGAGGCGGCGGCGGAGCGGATTTGAGCGCCGCAATGATCCAGCGACGGGAGTCGGCGGGATCGATGACATCGTCGATCTCGAAGGCGGTGGCGGCGGAGACGCCCTTGCCCTGTTCGTACATGCGTTGGACCATGTCGTCGAAAAGGATCTGCCGCTGCGCGGGATCCGCGACTGCCTCCAGCTCCTTGCGGTAACCGAGGCGCACGGCTCCCTCGAGGCCCATACCCCCGAGCTCGCTCGTTGGCCACCCGACGGTGAACAGGGGTGCCTTGAAGCTGCCTCCCGCCATGGCCTGCGCTCCGAGGCCGTAGCCCTTGCGCAACACGATGGTCATGAACGGGATGGTCAAGCTGGCCCCGGTCACGAACAGGCGGGCCACGTGGCGCACCAGCGCCGTCTTCTCGGCCTCGGGCCCCACCATGATGCCCGGCGTGTCGCAGCCGAAGAGGACCGGTAGGTCGAACGCGTCGCACAACTGCAGGAAGCGAGCTGCCTTGTCCGCCCCGTCGGCTGTGATCGCACCACCGCCGACCGCTGGGTTGTTGGCGACGAGGCCAACCGCGCGCCCTTCGATCCGCACCAACGCCGTGAGCATGCTCGGCGCAAAACGTGGGCGAAGTTCGAGGACCGAGCCCATGTCGGCGAGGATCTCGATCAACCGCCGTATGTCGTAGACCCGCCGCCGGTTTTCCGGCACGGCGTGGCGCAGCGCAGCCTGGTCAGCGCAGGCCCACCCTTCAACCGGGCCGGGTCCGGTGAAGTAGGAGAGGTAGCGCCTCGCGGTTGTCACGGCCTCGGCCTGGTCGGCGACCTCGATGTCGACGACGCCGTTGGGCACCTGGACCTCCATGGGCCCGATCTCCTCGGGGGCGAAGTTGCCCAACCCGCCGCCTTCGATCATCGCCGGGCCGCCCATTCCGATGTTGGAGCCGGCGGTGGCGATCACGACATCGCAGCACCCGAGGAGGGCCGCGTTGCCGGCGAAGCAACGGCCGGTCGTGATCCCCACGAGTGGGACCAGCCCGCTCAGGCCGGCGAAGAGAGCGAACGCCATGCAGTCGAGGCCGCTGATCCCGGTTCCGTCGGTGTCGCCGGGCCGGCCGCCGCCACCCTCGGCGAAGAGCACCACTGGCAGGCGCTGGCGTTCGGCGAGCTCGAAGAGCCGGTCCTTCTTGCGGTGGTTCTGTAGCCCCTGGGTGCCGGCCAGCACGGTGTAGTCGTAGCTGAGCACCACCGCTGGCCGGCGGTCGATGCGCCCCACGCCGCCCACCAGGCCGTCGGCGGGGGTGTTGCGGACCAGGTCGTCGACGCTGCGCCGGCGCCGCTGGGCAGCTATCACGAGGGGCCCGTACTCCACGAAGCTGCCTGGGTCGCACAGGTCGGCGACGTCCTCGCGGGCGCTACGGCGCCCGGCGTTGCGACGGCGGGCGATGGCCTCGGGCCGGGCGGTGTCTAGGACCAGGTGGTGACGTGCGACGACCTCATCTAGGTCCGGGCGCTGGAGCACCGGCGAGGGCCCATCGCCGGTCTCGTCAACCCCGGCGGACCCCGCCGGCTGCCCGGGCTCGTCGACGGCGGGGTGAACGCGCAGCAGCGGGTCGCCGGCGTTGACGGTCTGGCCCGCCGACACGACGACCTCGGCCACTGTCCCCGCGGCGGTGGCGCACACGACGTGCTCCATCTTCATGGAGTCGATGACCGCCACCTGCTGGCCGGCCTCCACGGCATCGCCGGGTGCCACGTCGATCGTGGCAACCGTGCCCACCAGCGGGGCTTCGACCACCACGTATTGATCGCTCACGCCGAGGGCACAGTAATGGTTTGGTAGCCTCCCGCGCATCGACACTGGAACGAAGCAGGAGCGTTAGCGCGATGGTCCCGGCACGACCGGCCATCAGTCGCCGCTCGTTCCTCGGCGGGGCCGCGGCCTTGGGTCTTGGAGCCGCTGGGCTGTCGTCGTGGCTGTCGTCGGTGGTGGAGCGTGCCTACGCGGCGGCTGACCCGGCCGGCTGCGGTGGTCTCGCCGACATAGAGCACTTCGTGTTCGTGATGCAGGAGAATCGTAGCTTCGACCACTACTTCGGGACCCTGTCGGGGGTGAGGGGATTCGAGGACGCATCGGTTCTGACCCAGGTCGTCAACGGGGCGGTCCATCCCGTGTGGGACCAGTTCGGCTGGTCACCGGGGGTCGGCCAGACAAACACCGGCTATACCAGGCCCTTCCCTCTCCTGGAGGACTCCTCCCACGACGGCCAGTGGCTGAACGACCCCACCCACGACTGGGGACCCCAGCACGCCTCTTGGAACCACGGAGCCATGGACCGGTGGCTGAAGACCCACGTCGCGGTCGACGGGGCCGCCAACGCGCCGATCATCATGAGCCATTACGACCGCTCGACCCTGCCGTTTTACTACGACCTCGCCGACGCGTTCACCATCTGCGACGCGTACCACTGCTCGGTGCTCGGGCCGACCTATCCAAACCGGCTCTACTGGATGTCCGGGATGCTCGATCCCGATGGCAAGCACGGGGGTCCGCTCGTGGAGACCTTCGGCTCCCTCACCCCTCAACCGCAGCTCTACAGCGCCTACTCCTGGAAGACCATGCCCGAGGTGCTCGAGGAGGCCGGCATCAGCTGGAAGGTGTACCAGAGCCCGGACTCGGTGGAGGGGCTCGAGGGAGGGCTGCTGATGGACAACGTGCTGCGCTACTTCAAGCAGTACAACGACCTGTCCTCGCCGCTCAACCACAAGGGCCTCCTGCCCACAATCGGCCTGACCTCGGCGACCCCGCTCGACTTCGAGCGCGACGTGGCCGCCGGCACGTTGCCGTCGGTCTCGTGGATAGTCACCGACTTCCTGCTCTCCGAGCACCCGGCCGGGCCTCCCGCGTATGGCGGTTACGCCGTGGCGCACATCCTCGAAACGCTTCTCGCCAACCCGGCGGTGTGGGAGAAGACAGCCGTCATCTTGAGCTACGACGAGAACGGCGGCTTCTTCGACCATGTGGCTCCCCCAACGCCTCCGAGCGGTACCGCCGGCGAGTACCTCACGGTCCCGCTCGCCTCGGTGGCGGAGGCCGCGGGCGTCGCCGGCCCGATCGGCTTGGGCTTCCGTGTCCCCTGCGTGGTCGTCTCTCCGTACTCGCGCGGCGGTCTGGCCTACTCCGGCGTGTCCGACCACACGTCGCAGCTCCGCCTGCTCGAGAAGCGCTTCGGCACCCCCGTGCCCAATCTCAGCGCCTGGCGGCGTTCGGTCGTGTCGGACCTGACGGGGGCCTTCGACTTCGCCGTCGCCCCCAACGCCGGGGACCCCGGCCTGCCGGCTGTTGCGATGCCGCTAACCGGCCTGGTAGGTCAACAGGGGATCGACATGGGCTTCGTCACCCTCGACTCCCAGGGGTTGGTCAATGGCATCCCTGCCACCACCGGCAGTGGAATGCCGTACCCCGTCCCGACGAACGCCGCGACGCTGCGTCAGGAGGCCGGTCCCCCGCGCCGCCAGCCGAGCGGGATCGTCTGCGCGGCGTCGGTAGCCGCGGGTCCGCCGCCGGCCGCGGCGCCGGCCGCGAGG
>JBPCRR010000175.1:0-4817 GCA_050996645.1 Acidimicrobiales bacterium
GTGTAGTCCGAAGCGGTGTCCTCGGCGAACTCGAACTCGAGCAGCCCTGCCTCGGCCCACTGTCGGCGCAGGTAGCCGTCGTTGGCGTCGAGGAGGCCGAGCTTGCGGACGTTGGGCACCAGCTTCGAGAAGAAGTTTCGCTGGAAGGCCGCGAAGGGCTCGTGGCCGATCGACTTCGCCGCGTCGAACAGCCACGGGATGACCTTGTCGGCCGACAGACCCATGCGCTCCCAGACCTCGGGGGTGCCCGAGCGGAGACGGTTGCGAAGGGTGTTCTCGACCAGGAAGTCCTGGCGCTCCTTCAGCTCAGGGCCGCTCAGAGCCTTGTAGTACTCGCCCAGGCTCAGCACTCCGAACGCCACGTGGCGCGCCTCGTCGGCCATCACGTAGCGCAGGAGCTTTTTCAAAAGCGGCTCCTCGGTGCGCCTGTGGAGGTCGCCGAAGGCCGCCAGCGCCAGGCTCTCGATGATTATCTGCATCCCGAGGTAGGCGATGTCCCAACGGCTGTCCTCGAGGAGGCCAAAGATCTGGCCCTGGAGGTAGGGGTTCATCGGGTAGGCGTCGCCGAGCTTGGAGTCCAGGTACCGGGCGAAGACCTCGGTGTGACGGGCCTCGTCCATGGTCTGAGTGGCCGCGTAGTACTTGGCGTCGATCCACGGCACCGTCTCGACGATCTTGGCGGCCGTCATCATCGCCCCTTGCTCGCCGTGCATGAACTGGCTGAGCGACGCCTTGAGCATCTCCACCCCGAGCTGGGTGAACTCCTTGTCGCCCCAGTTGGCCAGCGGGGACCCTGGCAACGCCGCGGCCGCCTTCGCCAGGATCATCCCGGGGGTGCCAGAGTCCACCAGCGCCTCGGGGTCGACCTCGGTGGACCAGTCGAGGTCCACCACGCTGCTCCACTGCGACGTGGACGCCTTGTTGTAGAGGGTCACCAGCTGCGGCCGCTCCCTCTCGTAGCTCCAGGTGAAGATGCGGTCGGCGTGGTCGTGGACGATCCGGACGGCTTCCTCGGCACTCTGCTGGTCAACGCTCACGGCACCAAGGTTACGCCGTGGCCGCCTCAGCGGTGGGGAAGATCGGCAGGAGCTGCCCGACACCGGTCTGGTCGAGCAGCCGGCGCACCTTCGGGGTGGCACCGGGTACGAGCCTCATTTCGCCCCCCGCCGAGCGCAGGCGGCGGAGGCCACCTATCAGCGCGCCGAGGCCAGAGGAGTCGAGGAAGGTCACGCGGCTGAGGTCGACCACGACCTGCGAAGGGCCGCCGGCGGCCATGTCCGAGAGCCTTCCACGCAACGCCGGCACCGTCGAGGCGTCCAGATCACCGGCGACGTGAAGCACGGTCCAACCCCTGTCGGTGGTGTCGTCGATGCGTAGCGGAGAAGGGAACATCCCGCGTGCATTTACCCGCCTTCGCCAGTGTTCATGCCTTGCCGAGCCAGTCGAGGCACACCGTCGTGGTGTCGTCGCGCAGCACGTCCGCGCGGTGGTCTAGCACCGCTTGGGCGACCGCCCGGGCGACGTCGGTGGGGGGCCGGGCCGTGAGGTCGCCGCTGAGCAAGCCGGCGAGGCGATCGAGACCATAGGGCTCCCCCCCCGACGGGGTCGCCTCCACCACGCCGTCGCTGATCAGGACCAACCGATCGCCCGAGCTCAGCGAGAAGTGGTGGACCTGGTATTCGTGGTCCGGCCACAGCCCGAGCGGGTAGCCGGGGGGTACCACCAGGCTCTCGCTGCGTCCTCCCCTGATCAGGACCGGAGGGGGGTGCCCGGCGTTGACGATCCTGACCTCTCCCCCGGGGCGGTCGACCTCGATCAGCAGTGCGGTGACGAACTGGTCGCCGCCGTACTGGTCGAGGAGCGCATGGCTCGCCGACCTCGCCTGCTCCGCCAGCTCGTACCCCCAGATCCGGGCGTTGCGGATCGACGCCAGCGCCACCGTGGCCAGCAGTGCCGCCGAGAGGCCGTGGCCCATCCCGTCGAGGATCGCGATGCTCAAGCGGTCGGCGTCGATCGCGTAGTCGAAGCTGTCCCCGCCCATGTCGTATGCCGGTTCGAGCGCTCCAGCCAGTGCGAAGTCGGCGCCCTGGCAGGCGAGCACCGGCAGCAGCTGCCACTGCAGCTCCGCTGCGAGGGTGAGCTCCTGGCGCCGGCGCACCCGATGGAACAGGTCGGTATAGGACTGCGCAGCGAGGATCGAGCTGCCGAGCACGTGGGCCGCCTCTCCGAAAAGAGCCAGCGCGCCATCTTGCACCGGGTCGGCCAGCACGGCCTCGAGGACGCCGAGGCGGTCCGAGCGGACGCTCACCGGGGCACCGATCCACGACGACCGCGGCGTTGGCCCCGCCGCGACCACCAGGCGCTGGGTGATGTGGACCTCTCCGGCGGCCGAGCCCGATACCCGAACGGATTCGACCTCGTCGGGACCGGCGCCGGCGGGGAGCCGCTCCAGGGTTGTCCCGCTGTAGTCAGCCAGCAACAGGGCCACGTCGGTTGCGCGCAGCTCGGCGGCGAGAAAGCGGGCGGTCTCATCGACCAGCGCGTACGGCGGGGCGGCGTCGAGCAAACGGTGCAGCCTCGAGATCGGCTCGGCGGCGTCGGGACTCACGGGTTCCATCTAACTCGGCCATGACCGCCGCGGCCACCCCGCCGGGTCCCGCCGCTGGCGCCCGGAGGACCCTCCACCCGCCTAGGAGCCCGGTAGGGTCGGGGTCGTGACCGGTCCCCCCGAAGAGCCACCCGGCCCCGCTTCCCTGCAACAGGCGCGCGATACGGGCGCCGACACGGTCTATTCGATACGGCGCGGGCTGGCCAGAGCCGCTGCGCAGCTGATCCGCCGAGACCCCGAGGCCGCGCACCTGGCAGCAGAGATGGGATTGGTCGACCCTTTGTGGCTGCAGCGACCCGACGAGCGACCCCTGGTCGCCACGCCGGCGTTGGAGGTCGTCGAGCGCTTCTTGGAACGAAGCGTCGAGCAGCGTCCTTCGAGGCTGTCCTCGCTGAGCCTCAGCGCGCTCCAACTCCTGGCTTCCCGGGCGAGCCCCGCGCACGCGGGGTCGGAGCCCGCGACGGTGGTGTTCACCGACTTGGAGGGCTTCACCGCCTATACGGACCGCCACGGCGACGACGACGCGCTCCAGCTCCTCCAGGACCACTACCGGGCGGCGGGCCCGGTGGTGAGGCACTGGCAGGGACGGATCGTCAAGCACCTGGGCGACGGGCTGCTCTGCGTGTTCAAGCAGCCCGAAGCGGGCGTCCTCGCTGCCCTCGACCTCCTCGGAACCGCCCCTGACCCGCTCCGCCTGCGCGCAGGGATACACCACGGTGACGCCCTGGTCAGCCGCAGCGACGTGATCGGTCAAGTCGTCAACGTCTCCGCCCGCGTCGCAGAGCAAGCCGCCGGTGGCCAGGTGCTCGTGACCGGCGAGATCGCGGACACTGTCGGCAGATCGGACCATGTGGTGTTCCACCGGCGCGGTCGCCGACGTTTGCGAGGCATCGAGGACCGCTTCGAGCTGTACGAGGCGGTGGCGGCGGCCACAGCCAACTGACGACCCGCGGCCAGTCGAGCCCGGGTGCCCAGGCTTCGATACTCAGCCCTTGGCAGCCGCCCAGGAGTCGCCCCACGAAAGGTTGATTTCGAGCGGGACGCTCAGCTCGGCAGCGCCGTTCATGGCGTCGGCGACCGCGACGGCCGCCTCCTCGCTCTCGTCTGGAGGCACCTCGAGGATCACCTCGTCGTGGACCTGGAGCACCAGCCGGCTGCGGAGGGCGTCGTCGGCCAGGCGGGCGTCGAGGCGCACCAGGGCCACCTTGAAGATGTCGGCTGCGAGCCCCTGGATTCCGGCGTTCATGGCCTGGCGTTCCCCAGCGGCGCGGAGCTGGTAGCGGCCGGACTGCAGCTCAGGGATCAGCCGGCGGCGCCCGAACAGAGTCTCTGTGTAGCCCCGGTCCCTCGCTTCGGCCACCACCCGCTCCATGTAGGCGCGCACGTTGGGGAAGGCCACGAAGTAGGCGTTGAGGATCTCGGCCGCCTCGGGCACCCCAACCGCCAGGCGTTGCGCCAGCCCATATGACTCCATGCCGTAGGCCAGCCCGTAGGACACCATCTTGGCCTTCGAGCGCATCGCGAGGGTCACGTCGGCGGGATCCACGCCGTATATGCGCGAAGCGGTGACGTTGTGGATGTCGGTGCCGGTCCTGAAAGCCTCGATCAAGCCCGGATCCTGTGCCAGGTGGGCGATCACGCGAAGCTCGATCTGGCTGTAGTCCGCCACCAGGAACCGGCGCCCCGGAGCGGGCACGAAGCAGCGCCGGAAGCGGCGGCCCTCCTCGGAGCGCACTGGGATGTTGTGCAGGTTCGGCTGATCGGAGCTGAGGCGTCCGGTCCGGGCCACCGTCTGGTTGAAAGTGGCGTGGATCCTGCCGTCGGGAGCCACCTCGCCGAGGAGCGATTCCCCATAGGTCGACCGCAGCTTCTCCACCTCGCGATAGCGCAGCAACGCCTCGATGATCGGGTGCTCGCCGCGGAGCCTCTCCAGGGTTTGTGCGTCTGTTGAGTAGCCGGTCTTGGTCCTCTTCTGAGGGGTGAGCCCGAGTTTGTTGAACAGGATCTCGCGCAGCTGAGGGGTGGAGTTGACGACGAACTCCGCCCCGGCCAGCTCCTGGATCTCGGCTTCGAGGCGCTCCGCCTCGGCGCCAAGCTCGTCCGCCAGAGAGCGCAGCTCGGCCACGTCCACGCCGACCCCGCGCTCTTCCATCTTCGCCAGGACCCGCACCAGGGGCCGCTCGATCTCGTCGTAGAGCTTCTGCATGCC
>JBPCRR010000007.1:0-3860 GCA_050996645.1 Acidimicrobiales bacterium
GGCTCGGACCTCGCCGGGCTCACGACGCGTGCGATCCCCGACGGTGAGGAGTGGGTGGTCAACGGCCAGAAGGTGTGGACCTCGATGGGGCACACGGCCGACTACGGGATGCTCCTCGCGCGGACCAACCCCGACGTGCCCAAGCACCAAGGAATCACATACTTCGCCCTGGAGATGCATCAACCGGGCGTCGAGGTGCGGCCGCTGCGGGAGATGACCGGCCAGGCACTGTTCAACGAGGTCTTTCTCACCGACGCCCGGGTCTCGACCTCGGCGGTCATCGGGGACCTTCACGGCGGCTGGCGGGTGGCCAACACGACCCTCGCCCACGAGCGCGCCGGGCTCGGCGCCGGCGGCGGAGGCGGTGGAGGCAGCCTGACGCCCGGGTCGGTGGCGGGCCACCTGGACAAGCGGGCTGGGGACTTCGTACGGGCGGATGCGAAGCGTCCCACGCGATCGGGGTCCGAGGCGCCCCGCTCCACACGATCCAACGGGGCTGACCTGCTAATCGGCCTGGCGAAGGGCAACGGCAAGGTCGCCGACCCGGTGATCCGCCAGGGGCTGGCCCGGCTGTTCGCGCTGAGCGAGATCGGTCGCTTCAACGCCGAACGGGTGAAGGCGGCCCGGGCCCAGGGGCGGGACCTGCCCGGCATGGCCAACATCGCCAAGCTGTCGATGAGCGACCTCATGCGGCTCAACCGTGACCTCGGCCTCCAGGTCCTCGGTGCGGCGGGCATGCTCCACGGCTACACCGACGACCAACGCGAGCAGGTCGTGCGCGTGACCGGCAACCCGTTCCTGCCGGCGGTGACCGGCACCGCCCTGTTCACCCAGGGGCCGCCGATCTACGGCGGGACCGACCAGGTGCAGCGAAACATCATCGGCGAGAGGGTCCTCGGCCTGCCGAAGGAACCCAGCCAGGACCGCGAGCTGCCCTTCTCCGCGCTGCCGAAGAACGGCTGAGCGCCGACACGCCGGCGACAACGCCGGGCGACGAGCCAACAAGAGGAGCCTGACTTGTACGAGTGGTCCGAAGAGCACCGGATGGTGCGCGACGCACTACGCCGATTCGTTGACGCCGAGATCCGTCCCCGGGTCGACGAGCTCGAGCACGGGGACCTGCCGCCCTACGACATCTTGCGCAAGCTCTACGCCACCTTCGGCCTCGACGCCTTGGCCCGTGACTCGTTCAAGCGCCAGATCGAGAGGGAGCAGGACCCGGCCGCCGCGCCGAGGGAGCGGTCGGAGGGGGGTGGCGCCGCCGCGATGATGATGCTTCCGATCGTCGAGCTGTGCCGCTGCTGCCCCGGCCTGGTGACGGCGATGGGCGTGAGCGTGGGGCTCACCGCCGGCACGATCATGAGCCGTGGATCGCTCGAGCAGAAGCAGCGCTGGGCGCTCGACCTCCTGACCCTCGAGAAGGTGGGGGCCTGGGCGATCACAGAGCCCGAATCGGGCTCGGACGCCATCGGCTCCATGAAGTCCACCGCGCGCCGCGACGGCGAGGAATACGTCCTCAACGGTTCCAAGACCTTCATCACCAACGGCCCCTACGCCGACACCATCGTGTTCTTCGCCAAGCTCGACGATGGGGCCGCCCCGAAGGACCGCCCGGTGCTCAGCTTCGTGCTCGATTCGGGGATGCCCGGCCTCGAGCAGTCCAAACCTCTCCGCAAGATGGGGCTGCACTCCTCCCCCACCGGGCAGCTGTTCCTGACCGACGTCCGGGCGGGCGCCGATCGCCTCCTCGGTGCCGCTGACGACGCAGCCGGGGGCCGCCAGAGCGCCAAGAGCACCTTCGTGGCCGAGCGTGCGGGGGTCGCGGCGATGTCGCTAGGCGTGATCGAGGAGTGCCTCCAGTTGAGCGTCGAGTACGCCAAGAACCGGGTGCAGTTCGGTAGGCCGATATCAGAGTTCCAGCTGATCCAGCTCAAGCTCGCGAAGATGGAGGTCGCCCGCCTCAACGTGGAGAACCTGGTGTTCCGGACCATGGAGATGCAGGCGGCCGGCCGCACGCCGACCCTTGCCGAGGCGTCGGCGATGAAGCTCTACTCCGCCCAGGCTGCGAGCGAGGTGGCCATGGAGGCGGTGCAGCTCTTCGGCGGCAACGGCTACATGTCCGAGTACCGGGTGGAGCAGCTGGCCCGGGACGCGAAGGTCTTCCAGATCTACGCCGGCACCGACGAGGTGCAGGTGACCCACATCGCCCGGGACCTGCTCAACCGCTAGCGATCCCCCGAGCACGGGTCGGCAGCCGGTCCACCAGCCTCCCGACCCGCTCGGCGGTGTTCTGCAGAGGCCCGACTGTCGCGTTGAGCACCTCCACCGACCGGAGAAGCTGCTGGATGGCGTCGGCCAGGGGCGTGAGGGTCTGCAGGGCGGCAGGCAGCTCCGCCAGACCTTCCAGGCGCATGGCCAGCTCGCCGAGGACCTTGGCGCTCTCGCTCAGCTCGGCCAGCGCCGGCGCCGCCCCCCCGAGCGCCTCCACCGCCGGGACCATGTCCACCAGCCGCTCGATGTCGGTAACCAGGGTCGGCAGCACCGAGGCGCTGTCGGCCAAGCGCCCGAGCCCGTCCGCCGCCTTGGCCAGGGCGGGAAGCGCCGCGAGGGCGCCTAGGACTAGGCCGGGCCCCTCTAGGCCGACGCTCAGGGCTTGGCCGAGCAGCCGGCCCGCCACTCCGCCGGCGGAGCCGGCCTGTTCCACTGGTGAGCCGGGTGCCTCGGATCGGTGGGCGTCGTCAGGTGGTGGCATTGTCCCTCTCGGCTTCGCGTGGCGCAGGCCAGATGCTAGACCCTTGCTTGGGTGAGACGCTGTGTGGCGCGCTCGCATGGCCGACGAAGTACGATCCCTGCGCATGGCTCGCCTCGACCGCCTCGACCGCCTCGACCGCCTCGACATCGACAAGGACATCTGACGTGCCCGTTCGCAAGGGCGTCGATCAGCGCCAGAAGGTGGAGGTCCTCGGGCGCCTGGCGCTGTTCGAGGACTGCTCCAAGCAGGAGCTCGAGAGAGTCGCCGAGGTCAGCGTGGAGACCACCCTAAAACAGGGCACGATCCTCACCCACAAGGGCAAGGTCGGGGGCCTGGTATACGTGGTGCTCGACGGCGAGGCGGAGGTGACCAGCGGTGACCAGCGCATCGGCACCGTCGGGCCCGGCGACGTGGCCGGCGAGCTGTCGTTGATCGACGGCCAGCCCCGCTCGGCGGAGGTGAGGGCCACCTCCGACATGCGGGTCCTCGAGATCAACGTCGACGACTTCCGCCAGCTGATGGAGAAGGCGCCGAGGTTCGTTCAGAGCATGATGCGCGCGCTGGCCGCCCGGATCCGCGACGCCAACGAGCACCTCCCCGTCGACGACTCCTGAGGCCCTACTGCTCGGCGCCTACTGCTCTGCGCCTACTGCTCTGAGACCGTGAAGTCCCCGAGGGTGAAGGTGGTCTGCGGGTAGGCGCCGCTGTGGGGGGCGGGCAGGCCAAACGCCGCGTTGACAACGGGGTTGGCGCAAAGCAGGTTGCTCCCGGTCAGCATTGGCAGCGAGAAGGTGTTGCTCACCACTGTGCCGCCCGCGCCCTCGCTGGGAGGGCCCGGGGGGATGGAGCCGAACGGCACGAACGGCCCGAGCGGACCGACCAGCGGGGATCCCGTCAGGGCCCCGCTCGTGTCGGTGGTGAGGGTGACCGGTATCGGGTTCGCCGCGCTGCCGATGTAGCACTGGACCTTGAGCACGCCCTGGAGGAGGTCCACGCTCGCCCAGAGGCTGGTCTGCAGCGTCAGGTGCAGGCCGCTGCCCGGCGGGGCGGGAGGGCGGGAAGGGGAGCCCACGAGTCGCGCCCGTCCGCTCAAAGCGGGAACCACCGA
>JBPCRR010000216.1:0-6300 GCA_050996645.1 Acidimicrobiales bacterium
GTAATAAGCACGGTACTCGGGCGGCTCGATCTGTTGGAGGCGAAGGTGGAACCCCTCCGCCTCCACCGTTCCAGATGCAGCGGCCTGCCTGTCCGCGTCGCTCAGTGTGCTGGCCACCCACAGGGCCTTGTCTCGCTGGACACCGGGACCGAGGGTGACCACCAGCCCGCCGGCCCCGCGCTTGACCTGCAGCTCGCCTCCTGGGCCCTGGGCGAAGCTGAGAGGGCCTCGGTTCGACAGCACCACCACATCGGCTGTGCTGGTGCTGACGGCGGCGACGGGTTCATCGCCCGGGGGGCTCTCGGGGGTCATATCGGCGCCGAACCCTACCTAGTGTCGCGACAGGCGACGTTTGTCTCGCTGGTGGCGTGCTCTGAGCCGGCGTAGCGGGAGGCTCATGGCGGCGCGCAGCCGATGTTCGCGACGGTCCGCCGATTCGGCAACGAGACGTCAGAAGGGTGGCTGAAGCGGCAATGGCCCCGCTCAGTCGGCGGCCCGCGCCGGGCACGGCGCCCCGCCCGGCATGCCCGCGGGCCACGATGGTGGGGTGCACGTGGTGGCCGCAACCGACAAGTGCCGGGGGACGGCGACAGCCCGCGAGGTGACCAGGGCGATCGCCGACGCTGCCGGTCGATGCGGGTGGAGCTGCGACCAGGTCCCGGTCTCCGACGGCGGGGAGGGTTTCGCCGAGGTCCTCGGCGGCAGGTCTCTGACGCAGTGGGTGCGGGGGCCCCTCGGCTCCCGGGTCGAATCACAGTGGCGGATGCTCGATGACGGGGGTACCGCTGTGGTCGAGACCGCCTTGGCGTCGGGCCTCTTCCTCGCCGGCGGCCCGGAGGGCAACGATCCGGTTCGCGCGAGCACGGCCGGCACCGGGGGGCTGATCGCGGCGGCGGTGAAGGCCGGGGCGAGACGGGTGCTTGTGGGTGTGGGTGGTTCGGCCACGACCGATGGTGGGCTGGGCGCTCTCGAGGTGCTCGAGCCCCACAGCCGGCTGAGCGGCGTAGAGCTGGTCGTGGCCTGCGACGTGAAAACCCGTTTCCTCGACGCCGCCCGGGTCTTCGCCCCCCAGAAGGGCGCCTCGCCGGCGGAGGTGGAGCTGCTCTCCCGCCGCCTCGAGCGGCTGGCACAGCTATACCGCGAGCGCTTCGGCGTCGACGTCTCCGCCATCGACGGCTCCGGAGCGGCGGGGGGGCTCGCAGGTGGACTGGCTGCGCTCGGCGCCAGCCTGGTGTCGGGTTTCGACCTCGTGGCCGACACGGTGGAGCTGGCCGAGCGCATAGAGGGCGCCGACCTGGTCATAGCCGGTGAGGGTTACCTCGACGAGCAGTCTTTCGCCGGAAAGGCCGTCGGCGGCGTGGCCTCCCTGGCCGAGGAGGTGGGCGTCCCGCTCTTGGTGATCGCCGGCGACGGTGACGGGGCCCAACCGGTCGAGTACCGGAGCCTCGTGAAGGTCTTCGGGACCACCCGCGCCATGGAGGACACCGCCGGCTGCATCACCGCGTTGGTAGAGCGGGAGCTGGTCGCCCGAGCCTGATCGCTACGGAGTGTCGGCGCCCAAACGGGGCAGCACCCCGCCCGCTGCCTGGGCGGGAGTGATGTCCGGGTAGAGCAGCTTGATCAGGCCAAGCCCCACGGCGCCGCCGGCGACCTGGGCGGCGAAGAAGGCTGGGGTGGAGGACGGGGCAATGCCGGCGAAGCTGTTGGAGAACATGCGGCCGAAGGTAATGGCGGGATTCGCGAAGCTGGTCGAGCTGGTGAACCAGTAGGCTGCACCGATGTAGGCACCCACCGCTGCCGGCGCCGCCGCCGTGCGGGCGGTACGCGCCAACGCGAAGATGACCAGCAGCAGGCCGGCGGTGGCGACCGTCTCGGACAGGAGATGCGCTCCTGTGGCGCGGTGATGGGTCGAGATGGTCACGGCTGCCCGGCTGAACATCAGGTTTGCAAGAACCGCGCCCGAGAAGCAGCCGGCGACCTGTGCAGGCAAGTAGGCGATAGCCTCCTTCCACGAGAGGCCGCCGAGGATCGCATCGACCAGCGACACCACCGGGTTGAAGTGTGCGCCCGAAACGGGGCCGACCATCAAGATCAGCGCATAGAGGCCGGCGGCGGTGGCTGCCGCGTTCTCGAACAGCTCCAGGCCCGCGTCCCCGGGTGACAGACGCTGGGCGGCGATCCCCGAGCCGATGACCACCGCCGCCAGCCCGGCGCTGCCCAACCACTCCGCGGCCAGCTGCCGCCAAAGGGCGGTCCGGTGCAACGGGCCGAGGCTCAACGGGCTCGGCCCGGGAGGGCATTGGAACGCTTGGGGTGCACTGGGAGATCGCACCAGGCGCGGGTGGGCGCCGTCGAATGGGCCGCGGTGACCGCTGTTGGGCAGCCCAGCCCGGTTGCGTCCGGGGCATCGGCCAGCACCGCGTACACCTCCCAGGGCGCGCCGTCGGGGTCTTCGACCCAGGCCTTGTCCTGTAGCGCGTAACAGCAGGTGGTGGACTCCTGGACGTCGGGTTCGAGTCCCTCGGCCGAGAGGCGCGCGACGGCGGCGTGGACCTGCTCGGGTGAGTCGACCTCGACGCCGAGGTGGTTCAGCGCGCCGGCGATGCCCGCTCCGCCTCGCCCGTCGTGCTCGATCAGGACCAGCTTGAGCGGCGGGTCGGCGATGGCGAAGTTGGCGTAGCCGGGATGGCGTTTGGCCGGCTCGGCGCCGAAGAGCTTCGAATAGAACTCCACCGCTTCGTCGAGGTCAGCCACGTTCAGGGCCAGCTGCACTCGGGACATCGCCACTCCTGTTAGCATTGACAACTCTTGATGCGTTGATGATGGTCGATACAATGACGGATGTCAATACGAGGCGGGCTGCCGGAGTGCCCGAGGTGACCGAGTGACCGAGGTGACCGCGGCGTCCGGCGCCGTGGAGGTGACCGAGTGCTGCCCGTCGGTGCTGTCCGCCCCGCTCGCCGCCGCCGAAGCCCAAGAGCTGGCTGCTGGGTTCAGCGCCCTTGGCGAGCCCGTCCGGCTGCGGATGCTCTCCATGCTCGCGGCCGCACCCGCGGGTGAGATCTGCGTCTATGATTTCATAGGACCGCTCGGCAAGACCCAAGGCACCATCTCTCACCACTTGAGGATCCTCGCCGAGGCCGGCCTCGTGCACGGCGACCGGCGCGGCCGATGGGTGTGGTATTCGCTCGATAGGGAGCACCTCGCGCGCCTGCGGACCGCCATCGAGCCCTGACCAGCGACGCGCGGGCCCGCCCGATCGCCCGACCCGTGAGGTTCTCTACGCGCTCCGGCGCTCCGAGGTCCGTTCCGGATTCGAAGGGAGGCCGCACAGCGGCGGATGCTCCGTCAACGAGACCGACACGCTTGTGCCGTCGGGGCGGCTCATGGTGCTCGCCACGGGTGTCCCGGCGAGGCCGCTGCGGGCAAGGCCCAATTGCAATATGGCCAACGCTTGGGCACCGAGCTCGGAGAGCGGCCTGTTGCGGTGGACCCTCTGGCCCAGGTCGCACTGGACCAGCGAGGAGATTCCGTGTCGTGCCGTGATGTCGATCAGCAAGCCGAGGTCAACGCCGTAGCCGTCGACGAAGGGGACCGACTCGAGCACCTCGCGCCGCCCCGCGCACTCACCCGCCAGGGGCTGGGCAACGGCAGCCAGATCCCGGAATAGCATCGAGATGAGCGGGCGCGCCATCAGCTCGGTGACCCGACCCCCCCCGCCGGGACGGCCATCGAGCGGGCGGTCGTAGAAGCCCTTGACGAAGGCGACATCGTCCGCGACGAGCAGCGGTCCCGCCAGGCCGAGCACGAAGGCCGGGTCGAAGGAGCGGATGTCCGCGTCGCAAAAGACCACGATGTCGCCGGTTGTGGCGTAGACCCCACGCCACATGGCCTGGCCCTTGCCGCCCACGGCGCCGTGCTCCGGGAGGATGTCGGCCGCCGCGAGCACCCGGGCGCCGGCGTCGGCGGCCACGGCGGCCGTCGAGTCCTGGGAGGAGTCGTCGATGACCACGAGCTCGTCGACGACGGCGTCGCGCTCGACCAGCGCCGTGCGGATGGCGGCGACCGTAGCGCCGATCGTGGCTTCCTCGTCCTTCGCGGGCAGGCACACCGATATCCGCCGCCCGCGTTTCGCGTCGAGCACCCGCGCCGCGGGAAAGTCACTGGCGGAGAAGGACCGGAGCATCGCCTTCGAATACTGCCACGCGAGCCCAACGTGCCCACCGCCCCTGCCAGATGGGCGAAACCGCATTGACGCCGGCCCCTTCCATGGGCCACGATGGACGGCGACATTCATCAAGAGAGGGTGAGGGACGGGCCCGATGACGCCGCGGCAACCAGCACGCCGGCCACGCAACTGTGACCGTCGGCAGGTGCCAATGCCCGATGCGATGAGGAGGAGAGGTTGTCGTTCATCGAAGGTCTTCGCTGCCGGGAGTGCGCGCGTCGCTACCCAGCCGAAGCGCTCCACGTCTGTGAGTGGTGCTTCGGGCCCTTGGAGGTGGTCTACGACTACGAGGCCATCCGGGCGTCCACCTCGCGGGACCGCATCGCCTCCGGGCCTCTGTCGATCTGGCGCTACGCAGACCTGCTGCCGGCCGAGCCCCAGGGGGCGGTCGACCTCGGCGGTGGCTACACGCCGCTGGTGCGAGCCGACCGGCTCGCCGCCGAGCTGGGTCTCGGGGAGCTGTGGCTCAAGAACGACACGCTGAACCCCACGGGCAGCTTCAAGGACAGGGTCGTCTCGGTGGCATTGACCAAGGCCCGGGAGCTCGGGTTCAAGGTTGCCGCTTGCCCGTCCACCGGGAACCTGGCCAACTCAGTTGCCGCCCACGCCGCCCACGCCGGGATGCGATCGGTGGTGTTCATTCCGGCGGACCTCGAGCCAGCAAAGATCGTCACGACGGCCGTATTCGGCGGTCATCTCGTGGCCGTCGAGGGGAGCTACGACGACGTCAACCGGCTGTGCGCCGAACTGGCTGACGTGCACCCCTCTTGGGCGTTCGTCAACGTCAACGTGCGCACCTACTACGCCGAAGGCTCGAAGACCCTCGCGTTCGAGATCGCCGAGCAGCTCGGCTGGCGACGGCCGGACCACGTGGTCGTGCCCATCGCCTCGGGTAGCCAGCTGACCAAGATCGCCAAGGGCTTCAAGGAGCTCGCTCTCGTGGGCCTGCTCGACGGAGAAGCCGACGTGGGAGAACCCGGCGTGCGCCTCTCCGGAGCCCAGGCGGCCGGCTGCTCGCCGGTGGCCACGGCGTTCGCTACTGGCTCGGATTCGGTGAAGCCTGTCAAGCCGGACACCATCGCCAAGTCCCTCGCAATCGGGGACCCCGCAGACGGCGTGTACGCGCTGGAGGCCGTCCGGGCGTCCGGAGGCGCCATCGAGTCGGTCACCGACGACGAGCTGATCGAGGGCATCCGGCTCTTGGCGCGCACCGAGGGGATCTTCGCAGAGACCGCCGGCGGGGTGACGGTGGCCACTCTGGCGAAGCTGGCGGCAGCTGGCGTGGTGCGCGCCGACGAGTGCGTGGTGGCCATCATCTCCGGCAACGGCTTGAAGACCGTCGACGCCGTGGCGCCGTCGTGCGGCCCGAGCGTTACCATCGCCCCTACCCTGGACGCCTTCGCGGCGGCCGTCGACATCGACGAGGTCTGAGGATGCCCGCAGAACCCATGACGCCCGGACGAACATGCCTGTGACCGTGCGGGTTCCGACCCAGCTCCGGCCCTTGGCGGGCGGCTCGAGCGAGGTCAGCCTCGAAGGCTCGACCGTGGCCGAGGTGCTGGACGCCTTGGAGGCGGCCCACCCGGGCTTTCGCGAGAGGCTCTTCGACGACGCCGGCAACCTGCGCCGCTTCGTCCACGTGTTCGTCGCCGACGAGGACGTCAGGTTCTTGGCCGGGGTGGCGACCCTCGTGCCGGCTGGCACGACGGTGTCCATCGTCCCAGCCGCCGCCGGCGGCTGAGCCCGCGCCAGCACCGGCAAGGCGGCCTGGGCCGCCCTGCTCCAGCCGGCCCCCGTCGGAGCCCCACGGCTTTGCGCGCCCGGATCTTGCGATCTCGCCAAGACGGTGTAGAGTTAGCACTCGACACCCTAGAGTGCTAACCCCCGGTATGGAAACGTAGGGACAGGAGAACGATGCCCAAACTGATTGCTTTCGACGAGACCGCTCGCCGCTCACTGGAGAGCGGTATGAACCAGCTCGCCGACGCTGTACGCGTCACGCTCGGACCGAAGGGTCGCAACGTGGTGCTGGAGAAGAAGTGGGGCGCGCCCACCATCACCAATGACGGCGT
>JBPCRR010000289.1:0-4278 GCA_050996645.1 Acidimicrobiales bacterium
GTGCATGGTGCAGCGGTTGTCCCAGAACGCCACGTCTCCCGCCCTCCACCTCCAGCGCACCAGCCGCTCGGGCGCCAGGGCCGCCTCGTGGAGCAACCCGAGCAGCACGTCGCTCTCCCGCCGGCGCATGCCCTCCACGCGGTCGGTGAACAGCGGGTTTACCCACAGCCCCCGCTCGCCGGTCTCGGGGTGCACCCTCACCACCGGGTGCGACGACACCGTCATGGCGGTCCGGCCCATCGCCTCCCCCCCGGTGACGTCGCGCCCCGCGAAGTAGCCGCCCGCCTTCGCGGGTGAATGGGTTGCGGTCAAGGCGTCTATGAATTCGCGAAGCGGCGCCGACAGCGACCGGTAGGCGCCGGCGAGGTCCGCCCACAACGTGTCTCCGCCCGCGTCAGGGACCTCGAGTGCGTGCAGCATCGCTCCTAGCGGGGGGCACTCCTGGAAGGTGAGGTCGCTGTGCCACACATCAGCTCGTGCTCCCTCATCGGAGTCCAGGGGCAACACCTCGGGGTGTCCGTCCAGGGCTGGCTCCACCGGGTGAGCTTCGGTCAGAGGACCGAACCGGGAGGCCACCGCGGTGAGGCCGGCTGCGTCGAGGCACTGGTCACGGAGCCATACCACCTTGTGGCACAGCAGAGCGTCACGTATCGCAGCCACGGCGGCGTCGTCCATCGACGCGTCGAGTCGGATCCCCTCGATCACTGCTCCGAGGGCCGGGGTGACAGGCAGCAGCCGCATGGCACAACGCTAACGGTCGCCAGCGGCTCGGGCCGCTAGGAGCGCCACTCCAACGCACGGCCCCGGTTGCGGACGGTTGAGGCAGACCGGAGCGGGTGCGTCTCAGCGACAACCCACAGACATGTCAGGGCACACCGTCCTGCCCGGGCCGGCAGGCTGGCGCAGGTCGTAGGAGGAGAGGTAGTAAAACGACAGCCGGTCGGCCACCGGGAGGCCGCCGATTCGGTACGCCACGTTGCCCGCCGTCGGTGAATAGCCGCCTGCGCCGATGGAATGGGCGTCGGCGCTGCGGTCGAAGCGGGTCGCCACCAGCCGCTGGTAGCCGCCGCTTTGGTGGCGCAGCTCGTAGTCGAACCAGGCGAGGGTGTAATAGAAGGCCACCCTTTCGCCGAGCGAGCTGGCTGGCAGGATATAGGGCACGTAGGAGTACTCGAGATGGGTTGACGACCGCAGCGCCACCTGCATTGTGTCGATCCGAGCGCCAACCAGCTGTCGGTAGGCCTGGTCCTTGGCGTGGGGGTCCGGGGCCGATGTCATCGGCTCGGGGTTGAAGAAGTACTCGGAGTTGAACCCCAGAGCCGGAGTTCGCAAGGTCGGCGCGCCCGAACCGGTGCAAGCGGTCGCCGGCGCAAGGTTGTCCCACGCCACCACCGCCTTGACGCGGGGATCGCACTGGCCTACCTGGCTGACCGCCGACGCCCCGAGCGAATGTCCGGCGAGCCCCACCTCGGACCGGTTGAGGCTGGACCACTGGGGGTTGTAGGCATCGACCCCGGGAGCTGCCACGGAGCGGTAGGCATGGCTAGGGGTCGAGACGAAGAAGCCAAGGGCGTCCTCGGTGCCCTGGAAGAAGTTGTAGGGCTGCTGAAACGGGACTCCCGTGCACACCGATCCCTGCTGCAGCGAAGGAGGGCTCGGCTGGCAGTTGGCGGGGAGGGTGTCGGAGTCGCCTTGGCCTTGCACGTCGTAGGTGAGAACCATATAGCCGGCCTCCGCCAGACCCTCGGCGGCCCAGAAGTACATCTGCTGATAGCCCTGGATCGAGCCGGTCGTGATGACCACACCCGGGTATGGGCCCGCTACAGAGGCAGGCGGGCTGAAAAGGTTCCCGTTGAGCTGGGCGCCGTCACTGGCATCGAAGCTGACCGGCTGGACTCGGCCCCGGCGCGCGCCGATCCAGAGTGCGAGCGTACGAAACGGGTCTGCCGTAGTGCCGCCCGGGACGAGCTGACCCAAGGTGAGGTGAAGGTGGGTGGGTGATGCGACCATGGCGAGCGACTGGGTCGCAAAGATGCCCGGGGTCTGCTCTGCGAAAGCCTGAGCGAAGGCCGGGTTGGTCAGCTGGTCCTGGAGTCGCCGAGTGGCACAGGCCTGGTTCGCCAGGTCACGCAGTTGCCAAGCGACTGTGCCTGGTGCCGGGGCGCCGGCGGGGCCGACACAATCCAGCACCGTCCCTGCCGGCGGTGACGACGGGTACGGGGAAATGGTCGGGCTCGCAGCAAGTGCAGGTCTGGCAAGTAACCCAGCCGACGCCACCGCGATGGTGGCGACCATCACCCTCCAACGCTGCTTCATCACATGAAACATTTTCGGCGGGGCCTCGGCCCGCACCTTCTCCGCCCCGAAGCGACCCGCTAGAGTTCCCCGTCAGCCCTTGCGGGTCACGCAAGGACCTGTGGTGCAGTTTGGAGTGCACGCCGGCCTGTCAAGCCGGAGGACGCGGGTTCAAATCCCGTCAGGTCCGCGGTCGGATAGCTCAGTCGGTAGAGCGCGCGCCTGAAAAGCGTGAGGTCGTCGGATCGATGCCGACTCCGACCACTGAATGAGGCCACAGGGCTCTGCCGGCGAGGGTGCTGTACTGGAGGTCCACCCAGCCGGCCGAGCAGGAGGAACGCGTGATCGTCGTCGACACCACCGCAGGCCAGGTCGCCGGCAGCGCCGGACCCGGCGCCAGCCACGAAGCCGGCGTCGTCCGCTTCCTCGGCATCCCCTACGCCGAAGCGCCGGTGGGCGAGCTTCGCTTCAGGGCGCCACGGCCTGCGAAGCCCTGGAGTGGGGCCCGCGGTTGCGACGACTTTGGCTACTGGTCACCACAGAACCCGGCGGCCACCACCCTGTCGGGCGAGGTGCCCGGAGCCCAGGACGAGGACTGCCTAACTCTGAACGTTTGGACCCCGGCGGCCGACGGGGCGCACCGGCCGGTGATGGTGTGGGTGCACGGGGGTGGCTTCGTGGGTGGCTCGGGCGCGTCCGGCATGTACCACGGTGCTGCTCTCGCCGCGCGCGGTGACGTGGTCGTGGTCACGATCAACTACCGCCTCGGCGTCCTCGGCTTCCTCGCCCACCCGGACCTTGCCGATCCCGGCGGGGCCGAGGCCGGCGGGGCGGCCGGCAACTGGGGGCTGCTCGACCAGGTCGCGGCACTGGCATGGGTGCGCGACAACATCGCAGGCTTCGGCGGCGACGCCGCCAACGTCACGATCTTCGGCGAGTCCGCCGGGGCGATGTCTGTGTCGGACCTCCTGGCCATGCCGGCGGCCACGGGACTGTTCCATCGCGCGATCGCCCAGAGCGGACCACCGAATGCCATGTCGATGGCGCGAGCGGAGGAGAACGCATCCAAGCTGACCGCCGGGCTGGGCGTCGGTTCTGTGCAGTCGCTGCGCCAGGTGCCGGTCGCGGCGCTGCTCGTCGCGCAGGCAAACGTGCTATCTCAGAGGGCGGCCGGGCTTCCCCTGACCCCGGTGGTCGACGGCACCAGCCTCCCCGCGCATCCGCTGTCGGGCATCGCCGGCGGGTCGGCGGCCGGCGTGCCGCTACTGATCGGAACCAACCGCGACGAGTACAAGATGTTCATCGTGGCGGACCCGAAGGGCCGCGACCCCGACGAGGCGATCCTTCGCCGGCGCATCGAGAGAGCCTTCGCCGCGTCCGGCGAGCAGCTGAGACCCGACGACGCGATCGCCGCTTACAGGTCGATCCGCGAGTCGGCGGGCGAAGCCACCGATCCCCGGGACCTGTGGTCAGCGATCGAAAGCGACCGGCTCTTTCGGATCGGCTCCATCAAGGCGGCCGAGGCGCAGTCGAACCACCAAACCCGCACCTTCAGCTACCTGTTCGTGTGGGAGTCGCCGGCGATGCGTGGAGCGCTGGGCGCGTGCCACGCGCTGGAGATCCCCTTCGTCTTCGGAAGCCTGGGCCTGCCCGGAATGGACCGCTTCGCAGGCTGTGGCGCCGGGGCGGAGAAGCTGAGCACTGACATGATGGACGCCTGGCTGGCGTTCGCGCGAAGCGGCGACCCGAGCCACCCGGGGATCGGCCAGTGGCCGGCGTACGACGCCCGGCGGAGGGCGACGATGATCTTTGGCTCCGAGACCGCCGTGGTCGACGCCCCGATGGACCAGGAGCGCCAGGTCTGGGAGGCCGCCCGCCAGCGCTAAGCCGTTAGCGCGGGCTCAGTCCGCCTGCGGGCGCTTAGCCGGCTCGGCCGCCAGCTGGTGTCGGAGGTCGGCCAACTGGACCTCGAGAGGCATGAGC
>JBPCRR010000329.1:0-11141 GCA_050996645.1 Acidimicrobiales bacterium
GGAGGGGCATTGGTCCTTGGGTTCTTGCGTGTTTGGGGAGGGGCGGCTTCCTCGCACGCGTCGCGGCCCCCCCGGCGCGCGGGGGGCCTGCGGGATGGGGCGCTGGGTCTGCATCGCCAGGCTCATGCCCGCCACAGCGATGACCAGCACGATGGCCAGGGCGAGCGCAGCTGTCACGGTAGCGATGCTACCGGCTCAGCCGACCGACCCTTCCATCTGCAGCTCGCTCAGCCGGCTCAACTCGACCGCGTACTCCATCGGCAGCGTGCGGGTAACGGGCTCGATGAAGCCGTTGACGATCATGCTCATCGCCTGCTGCTCAGACAGGCCGCGGCTCATCAGGTAGAAGAGCTGGTCCTCACCGACCTTGGACACCGTGGCCTCGTGGCCGACCTGCGCGTCCTGCTCCCCCACCTCGATGTAAGGGTAGGTATCGCTGCGGGAGGCCTCGTCGAGGATCAACGCGTCGCAGCGGACGAAGCTCTTGGACTTGCGCGCGCCCTCCTCGAACTTGACCAGGCCGCGATAGGAGGTCCGCCCGGCGTCTTTGGATATCGACTTGGAGATGATCGTCGAGGTGGTCTCGGGGGCGACGTGGACCATCTTGGCGCCGGCGTCTTGGTGCTGGCCCGCTCCGGCGTATGCCACCGAGAGGACCTCGCCGGAGGCCTTGGGGCCCATCAGGTAGACCGCCGGGTACTTCATCGTGAGCCGACTCCCGATGTTTCCGTCGCCCCATTCCATGTGCGCCTCGGTCTCTCCGTGTGCCCGCTTGGTGCCCCGGTTGTACACGTTGCTGGACCAGTTCTGGATCGTGGTGTAGGTCACCCGGCTGGAGGGCTTGCAGATGATCTCGACCACCGCCGAGTGCAGCGAGTCCGAGCTGTACACCGGCGCGGAGCAGCCCTCGATGTAGTGCACCTGGGCGCCCTCGTCGGCGATGATGAGGGTCCGCTCGAACTGGCCCATGTTCTCGGTGTTGATGCGGAAGTAGGCCTGCAGCGGCATATCCACCCGGATCCCGGGCGGCACGTAGATAAACGAGCCCCCCGACCACACCGCCGAGTTGAGCGACGCGAACTTGTTGTCGTTGGCGGGGATGACCGTGCCGAAGTACTGCTTGACCAGGTCCGGGTACTCGCGCATGGCGGTGTCCATGTCGCAAAACAGCACTCCCTGGGCCTCGAGGTCGTCGCGGTTCTTGTGGTAGACGACCTCAGATTCATACTGTGCCGTGACCCCGGCCAGGTACTTGCGCTCGGCCTCGGGGATGCCGAGCTTGTCGTAGGTGGCCTTGACCGACTCGGGGAGCTGGTCCCAGGCGCTCACCTGCTTGTCGATGGGCTTGATGTAGTAGTAGATGTCGTCGAAGTTGATGCCCGACATGTCCCCGCCCCACCACGGCATGGGCCGGCGCACGAAGTACTTGTAGGCCTTCAGCCGCCGGGCGGTCATCCAGTCCGGCTCGCCCTTCATCCACGACATCTCGCGGATGCTCTCCTCGGAGACGCCCTTCTTCGGCTTGTAGACGTAGAAGTCCTCGACGTCGCTCCAGCCAAGCTTGTAGCGGCCGAGATCGAGTTCGGTGGTTGCCATGTGGCTTCACACTCCGTTAGAGAGGATTTCTCCTACGCCCATAGTAACAACCCGCGAGGGCTATTCCAACGGGTTCGCTCAGCGGCGGCCTTCGGGACCTTGGCGCTTCGCCGGCTTCATCCCCACGGCGAGCACGCCGAGCACCATGGCCACCCCCACCCCGAACACGATCCAGCGCGTCAGGGCGGGCTCCACCAAGAAGCTGGTACCCACCACAACGGCCGATACAGCCAAGGCGAATAGGTAGTCGGCGGGAGCGCTCTTGGCCGCAGGAGGCATGAATGTCAGCATATTCGTCGGCGCTCCGGCACCCGCAAGGTGGCCCTCAGCCGGCCATTTCCTTGATCTCTGAGACCAGATCGGTGGCCTTCTGATCTCCGAGGGGCACGGGCATCACCTGAAGGTGGGTGACCCCGGCCTCTCGAAACGCAGCGACCCGCTCAGCCACCCAGCTCCTCGGCCCGGCGAGCGAGGTCAGCTCGAGGAACTCCTCCGGCACCCGGGCAGCGGCTTCCTGCTTTTTGCCGGAGAGGTACAGGTCCTGGATCTCGGCGGCCTCCTTCTCGTATCCGTAACGCACGGCCAGTGCGTTGTAGAAGTTGCGGCCCTTGGCCCCCATCCCCCCGACGTATAGGGCGACCATGGGCCTGGACAGCTCCCTGATCCGGCGCACGTCCTCGCCCTCGCCTATGGCCAGCAGGCCGCCGGCGGAGATCTGCAAGGGCGCGAGCGAGGGATCCCGTTTGGCCCGACCGGCGTCGAGCGCCGCTCCCCATACCTCCCTGGCCTTCTCGGGGATGAAGAGGATGGGGAGCCAGCCCTCGGCCACCTCCGCGGTCAGTTCCACGTTCTTCTCGCCTAACGATGCCACCCACACCGGGATCCGGGGACGGACGGGATGGGTGAGGATCTTCAGCGCCTTGCCGAGCCCTGTTCCCCTATCGGCCGGCAGAGGAAGGGTGTAGTGCCGTCCCGAGTGCACCACCGGCTCCTGTCGTGCCCAGACCTTCCTGCATATCTCGATGATCTCCCGCGTGCGTCCAATGGGCGCGTCGTACTCGACGCCGTGCCATCCCTCGATCACCTGGGGCCCGGATGCGCCAAGACCGAGGTGGAACCTTCCCCCCGAGAGGGCGTCGATCCCTGCCGCTGTCATCGCCAACAGCGTCGGGGTCCGGGTGTAGATGGGCAGGATGCCCGATCCGATCTGCACCGTCTCGGTCAGCGCCGCAAGGTAGCCCATCAGGCTCGGGCCGTCGTAGCCGTACGCCTCGGCCACCCAGACCAGGTCCAGGCCCGCTTCCTCGAGCTCGCTGATCTGACGGGCGGACTCCCGGAAGCCTCCGGCGTAGCTGAGCGTGGTGCTGATCTGCATGTGACCTCCGCGGCCGCTGCGGCATGGGCCTGCCGTCGCCGATCCTAGGCACCAGCTTGTCGGGGGCGCCGGGGGGAGCCAAAGATGGCCCGATGCTCCCCGAGCCCGCCGCGCCGCGGCGCCCACATGTCCACCTCGCCCACGGAGACAAGCGTCGCGACGACTGGGCGTGGCTGGCTAACCGCGATGACCCGGCTGTGGTCGAGTACCTGGCCGCCGAGAACGACTACGCCGCAGCGGTGTCCGCCCCAACCAAGGCGCTAGAGGAGTCGCTCTTCGCCGAGATGCGCTCGCGGATCGTGGAGAGCGACCTGAGCGCGCCGTGGCACCACGGCGACCACTGGTACTGGACCCGCCCCGTGGAGGGCCTGCAATACAGCATCCACTGCCGCCGGACCGATCCTGACCGCTCGTTGCGCGCGACCGACGTGCTCGCTGGGGCGGCCGGCGAGGCTGCGGCAGGCGAGGTGGTCCTCGACGAGAACGTCCTGGCGGAGGGCCACGACTACTTCTCGCTTGGGGTGTTCGATGTGAGCCCCGACGGCGCCCTCCTCGCATATGCGATCGACGTGGACGGATCCGAGCGCCACCAGCTCCGCTGGCGCGACCTCGCGAGCGGCGAGGACCTCGACGACATCGTCGAGGGCGTGGTCTACGGCTCCGCGTGGGCCGCGGACAACCGGACCCTGTTCTACGTGATGCCCGATGCGGCGATGCGCCCGCACCAGGTGTGGCGCCACACCCTCGGCGAGCCCGCTTCCCTCGACCGCCTTGTCTACGAGGAAACCGACGAGCGCTTCTACCTCGGCGTCGGGGCTACCCGAAGCGCGGAGTTCGTGGTGATGCACTCCGAATCGAAGACCACCTCCGAGGCGCGCTGGCTGCCGGCCTCGGACCCCGGCGCGTCGCCGCGGGTCGTCCTCGCCCGTGAACCCGGTGTCGAGTACGACGTCGACCATGCGGTCCACCCCAACGACGGCGACGTGTGGCTGGTGCGAACCAACCGGTCCTCGAGCGACGGAACGCCGGCCACGGACTTCGCGCTGCACCGCCTGAAGATGGGCGAACAGGACCCGGCTGCCATGGTCAGCGTGCTCGCCCACCGGCGAGGCGTCAAGCTGGAGTCGGTCGAGGCGTTCGCCACCCACCTCGTCGTGAGGGAACGGGAGGAGGGCATCGAGGCGCTCCGCATCCTCGGCTGGGACGGGACCGGCGAGCGCACCGTCGCACAGCCAGATCCGGTGTACAGCCTCGCGGGTGGCGTGAACGCGGACTTCCACACCGACACCTACCGGTTCGGCTACACCTCGCTGGCCACGCCATATTCCAGCGTCGACTACCACCTGCAGGGCGGCGACAGGGAGGTGATCAAGGTGCAGCCGGTTCGCGACTACGACCCTTCCGGTTTCCAGACCCGGCGGCTGTGGGCCACTGCGCCCGATGGAGTTCGGGTTCCCATCTCGCTCGTGGCGCCCGTTGACCAGCCCCTCGACAACTCGTCCCCGTGCCTGCTGTACGGCTACGGGGCGTACGAGGTCAACATCGATCCCGCGTTTTCAATACTCCGCCTGAACCTTCTAGCGAGAGGTTTCAGTTTCGCCATAGCGCACGTGAGGGGTGGCGGGGAGCTCGGCCGCGCCTGGTACGAGGAAGGCAAGCTCGGCAACAAAGCCAACACCTTCAGCGATTTCATCGCCTGCGCCGAGCACCTGATCGCCGAGGGTTGGACATCGCCCGAGCGCCTCGTGATCCGGGGGGCGAGCGCTGGCGGGCTGCTCATGGGAGCAGTGACCAACCAGCGTCCCGAACTGTGGCGGGCGGTGGTCGCCGAGGTGCCGTTCGTCGACGTGGTGACCACCATGTCGGACCCTTCCTTGCCGCTCACTGTCACCGAGTGGGAGGAATGGGGAAACCCCATCGAGGATCCCGCCGCGTACTACACCATGAAGGCCTATTCCCCCTACGACAACGTGTCCGCCAAGGACTACCCCGCTATGTACCTCACCGCGGGCCTCAACGATCCCCGCGTCGGGTTCTGGGAGCCAGCCAAGTGGGTGGCGAAGCTGAGGGCGCAGCGCACAAACAAGTGCCGAATCGTGCTGCACATCGAGATGGGCGCCGGCCACCAGGGACCTTCGGGCCGTTACGACGCGTGGCGAGACGAGGCGCGAGCCCAGGCGTTCGTCCTGAGCGAGGTGGGCATCACCAGCTGAGCTCGCTGATACATCTGGATTCGCCCCTACATCGAGATGTGCCCCTACATCGAGATGCGGAGGCCCTCGTAGGCCGCGACGATCTCGGGGTCGCCGGCAGTCCTCTGTTCGCGCGCCTCGGCGAGCAGCGCGTCCATTTCGTCGTCGTCGTGCGCGGGGTCGTGGTGGAACAACACCACCTTGGGTACGCGCCCTTGGCGCGCCACCCGAATTGCGTAGTCGATGGTGCAGTGCCCCCAATGGGACTTTTCCGCGAACTCCTCACGGGTGTACTGGGCGTCGTGGATCAACACGTCGGCGCCCTCGACAAGCTCGAGCACGCTGTCCGCCACGGTGTCGAGCCCGCGGGGAGCTTGATGGTCGCTTATGTAGGTGACCGTGGCGCCGTCCCAGGTCACGCGGTAACCCACCGTCGGGCCGGTGTGCGGCACTGGTCGCACCAGCACCTTGGCCGAGCCGATCGCCAAGTCGTCGTTTTCGACGTCGTGGAACAGGATGTTTCCCCGCAGCTCGCTGAACTGCACGGGAAAGTACGGCGGCCTCATGAAGTTGCCGAACACCTCCGCCAGCGTGCCCTGCTCCTGCGCCGGTCCGTAAACGTCCAGACATGCGCCCACCCTGTCGGCGGGCGGGAAGAACGGCAGGCCTTGGACGTGGTCCCAGTGGATGTGGGTTACCAAGGCGGTGCCCCGGAAGGTGCCGTCGGTGGGTTGGGTGTCGCCGAACGCCCGCAGGCCGGTCCCCAGGTCGAAGATGATCGGCGCTTCGCCCGGGACCTCGACCGACACGCAAGCGGTGTTGCCCCCGTAGCGTTGGTTGTCCTCTGAGGGACAGGGGCACGAACCGCGCACCCCGTAGAACGTCAGCTCCAACTGTTCCCCCTTGCGGCCGGTGAACGAGAGGTTACCGGCCCGTCAACGGCAGCAACGTCGGTGTGACCAGCGCCACATCTCAGGTCCAGATGTCCTCTCCGTAGGGGCGCCGGCGCGGGGGGGCGGCGTCGCGCTTCCAGACCAACGCTTTGCGGCGGAAGTAGCACACCTCCTCGCCGCGCTGGTTGATCCCTTTGCTCTCCACGGTCACCACGCCGCGGTCGGCTTTGGTCTCCGACGCCCTCACGTCGAGCACTCGGGACTCGGCGTAGATGGTGTCGCCATGGAAGGTGGGCAACTTGTGGCTGAGAACCTCAACCTCGAGGTTGGCTATGCACGACCCGCTCACGTCGGGCACGCTCATGCCGAGCACGACGCTGTAGACGAGGTTGCCGACCACCACGTTGCGGCCCTGCACCGTCTCATGCTCCGCGAACCAGGCGTTGGTGTGCAGCGGATGGTGGTTCATAGTGATCATGCAGAAGAGGTGGTCGTCGTACTCGGTGATGGTCTTGCCGGGCCAGTGCCGGTAGACGTCGCCGGGTTCGAAATCCTCGAGGTAACGGCCGAAGGGGCGCTCGTAAATGGTCATCGCCGCCCACCGTAGGCCAGTGTTGTGCAGATGTTCCGTTGCCCCGACGGAGCAGTGTTGTCAGAATCGGTCCGCACATGATCGAGCTCGAGCTCCGCAACGATGTCTACCGCCGGCCTCTCGCCACCGCGCTGGACCGCCTGGGGCTTCGCGAGGGTTGGCGCTGCGCGGACATCGGCGCCGGCGGAGGAGACGTGACCGTGGCCCTCGCCCGGATCGTGGGGCGCGACGGGCGGGTGTACGCCATCGACTCCGACCCCGCGCGCCGCGACGAGGTCGCTGCCGCGGCGGCGGCCGCAGCGCAGGCGCAGGTCATCGCGCTGACTCAGGCCGGCGAGGAGCTCACCCTGCCGGAGCCACTCGACCTGGCGTACTGCAGGTTCGTCCTCCTGCACGTGCGCGACCCGCTCATTGTCCTGCGCCGCATGGCAGACGCGGTTCGCGCCGGAGGCTGGGTCGTGGCGCAGGAGCCGATCACGACAGCTGGCCGTATCGACGGCAAGCCGTTTTCACACCGAGGCGCCCGTCACCCCGACGTGGGCGCCAAGCTCCCTGCGCTCGCCAGGGCGGCGGGCCTGGACCTGGTGGACGCCTGGGCGGAGGCGCCGGCTTGGGCTGGGGCGGGCCCGGTCGCGGACTATCTGGAGTCGCTCACCGAGGTGTCGCCGGGAGACGACTCGGTCATCCTTCCGCCATTGGTAACAGTGGTGGCGCGCCGCGCCGTTGGCGACGCGGGCAATGGCGAAGCGGTCGGACGCCGCGAAACACAGCGTTAGCCTCCTCCCCATGGCCGTGGACCCTGATCTCCAAGTCGACCTCGGCGCCGTGGCCGAAGCGGTGGATTCCACCTCACGGCTGCTGGAGCGCACCGCCGCCCACCTGGCCGTAGGCGGTCCTCAGGCGATCGATCAGCATCAGGTGGTGGCCTACGACATGGCCCACGCTGCCGCCGCGGTCGCAGCGGCGATGGCGATGCTCGACTACGGCGCCGGGGGCCCCGACGAAGCCCGGCTCGCAGCCGCGTTCGTGGCCGACGCCGTCTCGGAGATCGCTGGCAAGGTCCGCGGCCGTGAAGCGGTTTGGGGCGTTGACGAGGAGGCGCTCGAAGGCCTCGCCCGGGCGCTCGGCGCCTACCGCGACCCGGTGTGGCTCTCCGGACTCGCCGAGGTGCCCGGCCCCCGCCACCTCGACGCGGACTTCGAGCTGGTGGCGGACACCTTCCGCCGCTTCGCCGAGAACCGCATTGCGCCCGTCGCCGAGCACATCCATCGCGAGAACACCGACATCCCCGAGGAGATCATCTCGGGTTTGGGTGCACTCGGTGCCTTCGGGCTCTCGATCCCCGAGGACTACGGCGGTTACGCCACCGGCGGCGAGAGGGACTACCTGGGAATGGTGGTGGCCACCGAGGAGCTCTCGCGCGCCTCGCTCGGCGCCGGCGGCTCCCTCATAACCCGTCCAGAGATCCTGGCGAGGGCCCTGCTTCGGGGAGGCACGGAGGACCAGAAGCGGCACTGGCTCCCGAAGCTGGCCAGCGGAGAGGTGATGGCGGCGGTGGCGGTGACCGAGCCCGACTTTGGGTCCGACGTGGCGAACCTGACCGTCGCGGCAACCCCCGCTGGCGACGGGTACTGGAAGATCAGCGGCACCAAGACCTGGTCCACGTTCGCCGCCCGCGCGGACGTGGTGATGCTGCTCGCCCGAACGGACCCCGACCGCGCCCTCGCTCACCGGGGGTTGTCGCTGTTCATCGTCCCCAAGCAGCGCTGCGACGGCCACGGGTTCGTGCTCACCCAACCCGAAGGCGGCCGCCTGGAGGGGCGCCCGATCGACACCATCGGCTACCGAGGGATGCACTCCTACGAGCTAGCCTTCGACTCCTGGCGGGTCCCGGCTGATCACCTCATCGGATGCGAGGGGGGCCTCGGCAAGGGCTTCTACTACCAGATGGAGGGCTTCGAGAACGGCCGGCTGCAGACCGCCGCCCGCGCCGTTGGCGTGATGCAGGCAGCCTACGAAGCCGCTCTGGCCTACTCCTCTCAGCGCCTGGTGTTCGGCCGTCGCGTCGGCGACTACCAGCTCAGCCGCGTGAAGCTCGCCCGCATGGCGGTGCTCACCCAGGCCGCGCGCCAGTCCATGTACCGCGTGGCTCGGCTGATGGCCAACGGCTCGGCCTCCCTTGACGCCTCGATGGTCAAGGCCTACGTCTGCCGCGCCGCCGAGTGGGTCACCCGCGAGGCCATGCAGCTGCACGGCGGCATGGGTTATGCGGAGGAGTTCGCGGTGAGCCGGCTGTTCGTCGACGCGCGGGTACTGTCGATCTTCGAGGGGGCCGACGAGACGCTGGCGCTGAAGGTCATCGCCCGCCGCCTCCTTGCCGCCGCTGCCTCGTAACCGGCGCCGGCCAATAGTGGGCGACTGGGGCCTCAGGGCCCCGTGCGCGCCATGCCTGCCCGCTCCCCGCGCGCCACCAGCATCTTCGCCACCTTGCGGGAGGCCTCGTCGATCATCTCGTCGCCGAGCATCACTGCGCCCTTGCGATCGGCTTCGGTGGCCTCGCGGTAGGCGTCGAGGATCTCCCACGCCCTGTCGAACTGCGCCTGGGTCGGCGAGAACACCTCGTTGAGGATCGTTACCTGATCCGGGTGCAGGCTCCACTTCCCGTCGAAGCCGAGCACCTGGGTACGGGAGGCGTACTCCCGGAAGCCGTCGGGGTCGCGCACCTTTACATATGGCCCGTCTATCACTTGCAGCCCGTTGGCCCGCCCGGCCATGAGGATCTTCATGAACACGTAGTGGAAGTAGTCACCGGGGTACTCGGGAATGAGAAGGCCGCCGGCGAGCGACGGCATGCCGGTCGACGCCGAGAAGTCGACCGGGCCGAGGATGACGGTCTCGAGGCGAGGGGATGCGGCGCAAATCTCCTCGACGTTTATGAGCCCCCTGGCGGTCTCGATCTGCGCCTCGATGCCGATGTGGCCCGCCGGCAGGCCCGAGTTGATCTCGACCTGGGTGAGCAGGAGGTCCAACGCCACCACCTCCGCGGCGCTCTGTACCTTTGGAAGCATCACCTCCTCCAGACGCTCGCCGGCGCGGCCGACGACTTCGATGACGTCGCCGTAGGTCCACTTGGTGTCCCACGCGTTGACCCTCACGCAAAGGACCGCATCACCCCAGTCGTGGCCCTTGATCGCCTCGACGACCTTGGCCCGCGAGGCCTCTTTTTCGAGCGGCGCCACGGCGTCCTCTAGGTCCAGGAAGTACATGTCCGCCGCCAAGGTGGGCGCCTTCGCGAGGAACTTGTCGCTCGAGCCGGGCACCGAGTGGCAAGACCGTCTGGGCAGGTTGCGGGTGCGCTGGGACATGTGCGGATGCTACGAGTGGCGCGGTGCTGCGGCAACTCCCAGCCGCCGGTCCAGGGGCCCGGCGAAAGGACCGCCGGGGGCCTTTCAAGGAACCGACGGAGTTGGCGGGGCCAAGTCCTCGGGGACGAGCTGCTCGCTGATGAGGCGTGCGAAGCGGGCGGCCTCGCCCTGTACGAACTCGCGGCACAGCCGCAGCCCCTCGGTGTAGCAGAACACGTAGGCCCGCCACGTCGGATCGGTCATGAACCTCACGGCCTGCTCGGCGCGCTCTTTGGACGTGAGCTGCCAGCGCATCACGTAGCCGACCACCTCGTCGGGCGGGCGACCGTGCTCGTGCAGGAGGATCGCGGCGTTGGAGCGAACCGCCGCGAGAGCTTCACTCGCCTCCGACACCGGCCCGATCAGATCGCCGTCGTAGGGAATGCCGAGAGGACGCAGGTGGCTGGCGACGACGGGCTCCGGGCGGCGTCCCGCGACCACCTCCAGCCCGAGGTCGGCGAGCCCTTCAGCCAGGAGGCACTGCGGGGTACCGACGAGGAAGATCGACTCCTCCAGCTGATGGTGGCGCTGGACCAGGCCGACCTCCTTGCGGCAGTGCTCGGTGTGGTGGCCGGGGTACGCCTCGTGGGCCACCAGGTGGCCGAGGTGCAGCGACAGCACCGGGAGGTCGAGGTTGATCGCAACACGGCTGCGCAGGCCGCCCAGGTAGTAGTTGAAGCCCGCCCAGGGCCGGTCGGTCACCGTCTCGAAGTCGACCCTCTCGCCTTCGGGAAGACCGAACGTCGCGGCGGTGCGGGCGCGGAGGTCCTCGGCGAGGGACGCCACCGCCGACTCCAGCAAGCCTGGAGCCACCACCTGCTTCTCGCGCCAGTCGGTGTAGCGCGCTGCCAGCGGCCCCGACCCGGGCAGTAGCCCGGTTAGACGGGCGTGGCCGGCGGCGAAGTCGTCCTCCGGCACCAGCGCCGGGCGCACCCCGTAGCACGCCTCCACCTCGTCCAGGTAGCCGAGCTCCTCGCCCGCCAGCTTGCGGGCCGTGGCGTGCAGGCCCCTCGCCTGGGCCTGGATCCAGCGCCGGCGGTGGGGATCGAGGGAGGAGTCGGCGCCCAGGGCCGCCAGCAGCCGCCGTGC
>JBPCRR010000354.1:0-7973 GCA_050996645.1 Acidimicrobiales bacterium
GGGCCAG
This sequence comes from Acidimicrobiales bacterium, assembly GCA_050996645.1. Taxonomy (GTDB): domain Bacteria; phylum Actinomycetota; class Acidimicrobiia; order Acidimicrobiales; family Palsa-688; genus JBPCRR01. The sequence goes on from JBPCRR010000354.1 coordinate 8, forward strand.
TGCGTCCTCGCCCTTGCCCTGGCCGGCAAGCAGCTCGGCCAGCGCCAGTACCCCGACGGGATGGTCGTGCTGCAGCTCGAGCGCCTGGCGCAGCGACGCCTCGTCGCCCATCGCAGCCAATCGGTCGGCCTCGCTCTCGGCCGGGGCAAGGCGGGCAACGAACTCCCGCACCGCCGCCTCGGGCAGGGCGCCGACGAAGGAGTCCACCACTTTGCCGCCGGAAATGGCGAACACGGCCGGGATGGACTGGACGGCGAAGCTGGCGGCGACCTGCGGGTTGCTGTCGATGTCGACCTTGACCAGCTCGACCTTCCCGCCGGTCTCGGCGACCACCCGCTCGAGGATCGGGCCAAGGGTCTTGCACGGCCCGCACCACGACGCCCAGAGGTCGACGACCACCGGCACGACGGTGGATCGGGCAAGCACCTCGGTCTCAAAGTTGGCATCGGTGACATCGACCACGGATCCACCTCCTTGTCTGTGACGCTCTAGGTTGCTGGCATGAGCGAGCGCCACGAGGGTACCGGCCGCGGCGACGCTCCCGAAGGGATCCACCCCGCCGGAGTGACCGGCTGGTTCGCGACCAATATCGCCGAAGTGGAGCCACCGCTTCACTTCGAGCTGATCGCGGGCGGCCGCAGCAACCTCACCTACCTGGTCACCGACAGCGCCGGGCGGCGCTACGTGCTCCGGCGGCCGCCGACTGGGCACCTGTTGCCGACCGCCCACGACATGAGCCGCGAGCACCGGATAATCGCAGCCCTGGCGCCCGCCGGGATCCCAGTCGCACCGGCGCTGGGTTTGTGCACCGACGACAGCGTCAACGGGGCACCGTTTTACGTGATGGCCTTCGTCGACGGCCACATAGTCCGCACCGCCGAGGAGGCAGAGGCCGAGCTCGACGAGCAAGCGCGGGGTCGCGCCGGCGAGTCCCTCGTGGACACCCTCGCGCAGATACACCGCGTCGACCCCGACGAGGTGGGCCTCGGCGACCTCGGCCGCAAGGAGGGCTACATCGGCCGCCAGCTCAAGCGGTGGTACGCGCAATACCAGGCGTCGCGCGACGACCACGGCGGGCCCAACGTGGCCTCGGTCGACGAGGTCCACGGCTTGCTGAGCTCCAGGATCCCCGAACAGGGCCCGGCGGGAATAGTCCACGGCGACTACCGCCTGGACAACACCGTGGTCGACGACAAAGGCCGGGTGGTGGCGGTGTTGGACTGGGAGTTGTGCACCCTCGGCGACACCTTGGCCGACCTCGGCCAGCTCCTCGTGTACTGGAACCAGGACGGGGAAGCTTCGCCGCTGCAGCAGTCCGCCACCAGCGCACCGGGTTTCGTCGCCCGAGAGGACCTCGTTGCGCGCTACCGCGAGATATCCGGCCGAGACCTGTCGCAGCTGGACTTCTACGTCGCCTTCGCTTACTGGAAGCTCGCATGCATCCTGGAGGGCGTGTACACCCGGTACCTGGGAGGCGCAATGGGACGGACCGACTTCGACTTCAGCTTCTACCCAGCGAGCATCGCCGCCTTGGCCGACGCGGCACTCGAAGCAGCCGGGCGGCTGGGCTGAACGGGGTGACCGGCCGATGACCGACCTCGCGAGGATCCACACCTGGCCGACCCTCGAGCGTCCACTGCTCGTCGTGGCCCTCGAAGGCTGGATCGACGCGGGCATGGCCGCCGCCGCCGCCATGTCGACCCTCCTGGCCTCCATGCCCCACGAGCTGGTGGCCACGTTCGACTCCGACGAGCTGATCGACAACCGGGCACGCCGGCCTGTGCTTCGGATCGTCGACGGCATCGACACCGAGCTGCGTTGGCCCGAGCCGCGCCTTTCTGTGGCCACCAACCGCACCGGGCGCAGCCTCCTTCTCCTGCACGGTCCCGAGCCCGACATGCGCTGGCACCGCTTCATCGCCGAGATGGTGGCGCTCGCCTCCCGACTCGGCGTGGAGCTTGTCATCGGCCTAGGGGCCTTCCCCGCGCCTGTGCCACACACGCGCCCCATCCGCCTCGCCGCCACCGCCACCACGAAGGAGCTCGCCAGCCGGGTCGGCTTCCTCCCCGCGACCATCGACGTGCCTGCTGGCGCCCAAGGGGCGCTCGAGCACGCCTTCGGCGAGGCCGGCATGCCCGCGGTGGGCATCTGGGCAAGGGTTCCGCACTACGCGTCCGCGATGCCCTACCCGGCGGCGTCGGCGGCGTTGCTCGACGAGCTCGCGCGTCTAGGCGACGTCGAGATCGACACCAAGGGTCTGCAAGCCGCCGCGACCGCCACGTCCAACCAGATCGAGCAGCTGATCGCCGGCAGCGAGGAGCACGCGGCGATGGTGCGCCAGCTCGAAGCCCAACACGACGCCGAGGCGCCGACCGCCTCCGAGTTCGCCAACCTCCCTTCCGGGGACGAGATCGCCGCCGAGCTCGAGCGGTTCCTGCGCGGCGAGCGCTGAGGAACGCCTCCGGCGAGCAAGGCGCTATGTTCACCTGATGCTGATCGACGGAGGCATCACCAACGACCTGCGCCAGGCGGCGAAGGCCGCCGAGAAGGCGGAGTCCGACGGCTACGACGCGGTCTGGGGCGCAGAGACGTCGCACGACCCGTTCCTGCCCCTGCTGCTGGGCGCCGGCGCGACCGAGCGCCTGCAGCTCGGCACCGGGATCGCGGTCGCGTTCGCCCGCAGCCCGATGACCATGGCCCACGTGGCGTGGGACTTAAACGAGTACTCCAAGGGGCGGCTCCTGCTCGGCTTGGGCTCGCAGATCAAGCCGCACATCGAGAAGCGCTTTTCGATGCCGTGGTCCCACCCGGCGCCACGAATGAAGGAGTTCATCTCGGCCATGCGCGCCATCTGGGACTCCTGGGCCAACCGCTCCAAGCTCGACTTCCGCGGTGACTTCTACACCCACACGCTGATGACGCCGTTCTTCGACCCCGGGCCCAACCCCTTCGGGGCCCCGAAGGTATTCCTCGCTGCCGTCGGCCCGGGCATGACCAAAGTGGCCGGGGAGGTGGCCGACGGGATGCTGGTCCACGGCTTCACGACCGAGCGTTATCTGCGCGAGGTGACCCTTCCTACGATCGATGCGGGTCTGGCGGCTTCGGGGAGGACCCGCGAACAGTTCCAACTGTCCTACCCGATGTTCGTGGTCACCGGTGACAACGAGGAGGAGATGGCCGCCGCTGCCGGGGGCACGCGTAAGCAGATCGCGTTCTACGGCTCCACCCCCGCCTACCGCGGGGTCCTGGAGCTCCACGGCTGGGGGGGTTTGCAGACCGAGCTCAACTCGCTGTCCAAGCAGGGCAAGTGGGACGAGATGGGCAAGCTCGTCGACGACGAGATGCTCCGAGCGTTCGCGGTTGTGGCCGAGCCCAAGGACGTCGCCGCCGCCATCCACCAGAGGGTGGGAGACGTGGTGGACAGGGTCAGCTTCTACACGCCCTACACTGCCAACCCCAACCTGCACCGCCAGATCTGCGAGGACCTCAAGAGCCTCTAGCGAACCACGACGTTGACCAGGTTGGGCGGGCGAGCCACCACCCTGGCCGGCGCCGCTCCGGCCAGGGCGGCCACCACCTTCGGGGTGGCCATGGCCAAAGCCACGGCTTCGGCTTCGCTGATCGTCGGCGTCACCTCGAGGCGTTCACGCACCTTGCCGTTGACCTGGACGATCATCGTCACCTTCTCGACGGAGAGCATCGCCGGGTCCGCCGCAGGCCACGCCTGCTGGTGCACCCCTGGCTCTGAGGGATGGCGGCGCTCCCAGAGTTCCGCGGTCAGGTGGGGGACCATCGGTGCCAGGAGCAACAGCAGCGAGTCGACCGCAAGATCGACGGTCGCACCTCGCCCGCCGTCGGGACCCTGCACGTATCGGTAGAGAGCGTTGGTGAACTCCATCGCCGCGGCGACCGCCGTGTTATAGGACCACCGCTCGTAATCCCCGTTGACGCGGTCGATGAAGCGGTGCGTGGCTTTCTCCACCTCCTCGTCCTCTGGCGTGGGCGCCCGATCGACCGCATCGGCTCGTTCCACTCCCCCAGTGCCGAGCCGCCACAGCCTGGCCAGGTACCGGTAGCAGCCGTCGACGATCTCGTCGGCCTGCTCGCCCCATTCGAAATCCTCCGCCGGCGGCCCGACGAACAGGTGGAACAACCGCAACGAGTCCGCCCCGACCCGGGAGAAGTAGGCCTCTGGCGCAATCAGGTTGCCCTTGGACTTGGACATCTTGGAGCCGCCCATCGTGATCATGCCCTGGGTGAATAGCCGCTTGAATGGTTCACGCACCGACTTCGGGCCCAGACCCAAGTCCCCCAGCGCCCGGGTGTAGAAGCGGGCGTAGAGCAGGTGCAAGATGGCGTGCTCGATCCCGCCGATGTACTGGTCTACCGGTAGCCAATGCTCGGCCGCCTGCACGTCGACGGGCGCGTCGGTCACCCACGGGTTGGTGAATCGCTCGAAGTACCAGGAACTGTCCACAAAGGTGTCCATCGTGTCGGTCTCGCGCTCCGCTGGACCGCCACACTTCGGGCACTTGGTGTGCCGGAATCCGTCGTTGTATCGCAGCGGTGACTCGCCGGTCGGGCGGAACTCGACGTCGTCGGGAAGCAGCACCGGGAGCTGTTCTTCTGGTACCGCGACGATGCCGTCGTTGTCGCAATACACAACGGGGATCGGGCAGCCCCAGTAGCGCTGTCGCGACAAGAGCCAGTCCCGCAGCCGGTAGTTGACCTTGGCTTCGCCTATGCCGTTGTCGACGAGCCAGGCGATCGCCCGGGCCTTGGCGGTGGCGGTGTTGGTGATGCCGTCCAGCCACGCGCTGTTGATGCGGGGTCCATCGCCGGTGTAGGCCTCGCCCTCGAACCCCTCTGGTGGGTGGACGGTTCGCACGATCGGCAAGCCGTAGGCGGCCGCGAAGTCCCAGTCGCGCTGATCCTCCGCCGGCACCGCCATGATTGCGCCGGTGCCGTATGTGGGCAACACGTAGTCGGCGAGGTAGATCGGCACCTGCTTGTCGTTGAACGGGTTCCTCGCGTACGCGCCGGTGAAGATCCCCCGCTTGTCGATCGGTCCCTCCGTGGACTGGCGATCGATCTCGGACTCGTGCCGCACGCGCTCCACGAAGGCCTCGACCTCGGCGCGGCGATCGGCCGTGGTGATCTGCTCGACGAGGGGATGCTCGGGAGCCAGCACCACGAATGTCATGCCGAAGCTGGTGTCGGGCCGGGTGGTGAACACCCGTATGACTCGGGGGCTGCGGGCGACGGCGTCAGAGCCTGCGCCAGAGCCGGTTACAGGCAGGTCGAACTCCGCCCCCTCGGAGCGCCCGATCCAGTTTCGCTGCATGGTCTTGACCCGCTCGGGCCACTCCACGTCTTCAAGCCCGGCCAGCAGCTCGTCCGCATATGCGGTGATCCGGAAGAACCACTGCTCGAGGTCTCGGCGCTCGACCACATCGCCGCTGCGTTCGCAGGTCCCGTCGGCCAGGACCTGCTCGTTGGCCAGGACGGTCTGGCAGCCGGGGCACCAGTTGACGGGGGCGTTCTTGCGGTAGGCCAGCCCCGCCTCCAAGAACCGCTGGAATATGACCTGGTTCCAGCGCATGTACTCGGGATCGTGGCTGCGGATCTGCCGGCGCCAGTCGAAGCTGGCGCCGAGTGCCTTCAGGCTCGACTGGAGCTCCTCGATCCGCGCGTCGGTGAAAGGGCGTGGGTGAGTGCCAGCCTTGATGGCCGCGTTCTCGGCCGGCAGCCCGAAGCTGTCGAAGCCCATGGGGGTGAGGACTGCGTAGCCGGCCATCGTGCGTTGCCGGACCAGGAGGTCCCCAAAGGTGTAGTTGCGGATGTGGCCCTGGTGCGCGGGGCCGCTCGGGTAGGGGTACATGGAGAGCACGTAGTAGGGCGGCCGGGGGTCGTCGTTGTCGACCTGGTACGCGCCCTCCCCGGCCCAACGGGCCTGCCACTTGGCCTCGATGGCCTGGGGTTCGTACGGCTCAGCCATCCCACAAAGGTAGTGGCCGCAGATCCCGTGCCCCTGCTGACTTTTGCACTCAGGCTGCTAGAGTGGCGCTGCCTTCTGGGGGCGTAGCTCAGTTGGTAGAGCGCTTGCATGGCATGCAAGAGGTTCGGGAGTTCGATTCTCCTCGCCTCCACCACCTCACACGCAATAGCCCCTCACCGACCGATTCCCGGCCGCGGAGACCTACTGATCAACCGCCAGAATCACCGTTAACGAGATAGTCTCCACCGTGGCGAGATAGTCCCGAGATACTCCCGAGCGTTCAGATCAGCTTGTTTGGCGGGGTCGCGTCGGGAGTCGTCTGTGTCGTGGGTTGTCTTGTCGGCGACATCGATTAGCGATGCGCTCCCATCGCCGGATTGACGGAAGTGTGCTCCGGCCTGGGTGCGCCGTGATGCCAGGAGCATGAAGCCGCCCAGGAAGATTGCGAGTAGGCCGGCTATCACCGTGGCGGTTGCGTGATGTGGCCCGGTGAGGGGCAATGTCGTGGCAAGCGCCCCCGAGCCGCCCGAGCTGCCGCCACCTCCCGAGCTGCCGCCACCGCCCGAGCTGCCGCCACCGCCCGAGCTGCCGCCACCTGTCGAACCGGCCAAGGTCGTCGTGGTGCCGCCGTTGGAACCGGTGGTTGTCGTTGTCGTGGCCGGGATGGTGGTTGTGGTTGTGGCGCCGGTGGTCGTCGTTGTCGGCGGGGTGATGTTGTTGGTGACCGAGGTGGTGCAGGTCACGGTGCCGCCGCCGCCGTTGCCGGAGCCGTTGCATTGGTCGATGGTGACGGGCAGCGCCGAGGTCTGGGTGGACAGGGTGACGGTGCATGTCACCCGCATGGTGTCGCCTCCGCCGTTGCCGGAGTTGTTGCACTGGGTGATGGTGGCGTTGGTAGTGCTGCCGATTGGGTTGCACACCACGGTCGGTATGGTGCCGCCACCGCCCCCCGATCCGTTGCACTGGTTGATGGTCGCCGGGCTGGAGAACGCCACACCGGTGATGTTGTTGACGAGGTGGACGTTGCAGGTGACCGTCGAGCCCCCGCCGTTGCCGGAGCCGTCGCACTGAGTGACCGACGTGGTGAGCTGGTTGAAGGAGGTGGTCGTGGTGGTGCAAATCGGCGGAGCGTTAGCGGCACCGTGACATTCTTTGATCGTCACCGTGGAGCTTGTGACGCCGGTGGCAAGGTTCAAGTTGTTCGTAACGGTGACATCACAGGTGGTCGCTGTGCCGCCGCCATTGTCGTTGCCGTTGCACTGGTTGACGGCCAGGGTGGCGGCTGCCGCCGGCCTGACGGCCCAACTCACGCCCACGACGGTGACGGCCAGGCCGAAAACGAGTGCGAAGATCCCGGTGATCCGACCCACCCGAGCGGCCATAGCGTGTTCTGCCTTTCTCATTGCATCTTAGCGGAGTTACCCCGTGGGCGCCATCGGCAACGTCCATTGAGATATCTCTGGACAGACTGATGACTTCGGATGGATCTTGTGTGAACTATCTATGAACTGTCCCACTGTCCCTGTGTTGCCGGTCACGAGCGTGATTCCGACGTCGATCGTCGAGGTTCATGACTGCGAATAGGCGGCCGGCGGGTTTGAGACCCCGATGACAGAGGACTGACTCAGGCTTCGTCTTGTATCGACGCTGGTCAGCTTCTGGATGGGGGTGATCCGGCTTCATCGCGTCGAGCATGCGCAGTACCTGCGGCTCGGCCTCATCGAAGCTGGGCCACAGCTCGTCGGTGTTCACCGGCGACCGATTGTCAATGGCCATCGGTGCCGCCGCTACTTCAACAACGGGTGGCGACTCGGCCAGGACGGCATCGTCCTCTACGACACGAGAGACGTACGGTCACCCGCTACCTCTACCGCGGACAGAGGATCCCGACGCCGTGGGACGAGTGGAAGACGATCTCGGCCAACTAGCCCAAAGGCTCGTGGAGAGCCGGATGCGTTGGAGCTGCAC